>JAUVCP010000286.1 GCA_030590765.1 Flavobacteriaceae bacterium
GATATGGGAGGTTATAAAATGCCAGCAGAATGGGTAAATATGGTACAACGTACACAAACTTCTCATATGCCAGATGCTTTTGATCCTATACCGGTTGCACAGGGTATTGGTGTATATTATTCAGATTTTAAGTATGCAGGAATTAGCTTTGCAATTCTCGAAGATCGCAAATTTAAATCTGCACCAAAACCACTGCTGCCTAGAGCAAAAATACATAATGGATGGATGCAAAATGTCAACTTTGATGCAGCTGTAAACGCCGATGTGAAAGGTGCTGTTTTGCTAGGTGACCGACAACTAAAATTTCTTGAGCACTGGAGTGCAGATTGGAGTGAGAATACATGGATGAAAGTGGTGTTGTCACAAACTATTTTTGCAAATGTAGCTACACTGCCCTATGCTGATAGTCATTCAGATAATATTGTTCCGAAATTAAGGATACTTCCAAAAGGAGATTATCCTCCTGATGATGTTCCTGTTTCAGATTTTGACTCAAATGGGTGGCCCCAGACAGGTAGAAACAATGCTTTAAAAGCTATTAGAAAATCGTTTGCCTTTAATTATGCCGGTGATCAGCATTTAGGAAGTGCAATTCAATATGGAATTGATGATTTTAATGATGCCGGATATGCTTTTTGTGTTCCATCTATTTCGAATGTATGGCCACGCCGTTGGTATCCTGGAAAAGAAGGAAAGAACAGAAAAGAAGAAGAAGCAAGATATACTGGAGAATTTTTAGATGGTTTCGGAAATAAAATAACTGTTCATGCTATTTCAAATCCGGTTTTTACCGGAAAAAAACCAGATAAATTGTATGATCGTGCAACAGGATATGGAATTGTTAGGTTTAATAAGAACAATAGAGATATTACCATGGAATGTTGGCCGAGACAAGCGAATCCTAAAACTGACAAACAATATGAAGGATGGCCAATTGTAATAAAGCAGAGTGATAATTATTTAAAAAATGCAACCTTGTTTTTGCCTGAACTCATCATTAAAGGAATGAATAATCCTGTGGTTCAGGTAAAGAATGAGAATACTAATGAAATTGTTTATACACTTCGGATTAAGGGAACAAGGTATTTACCAAAAGTTTTGAAAAACGGATACTATACTATTATAGTTGGTGAGCTAGGATCAAAAAAGGAGAAAATATTGACTCATATTGCTGCATCAAAAAAGAATTCAAATGTAATAGAAGTCGAGTTTTAGTTTTTCCGTTTTTAAAAAATATATAGAGGAGCGTTATAGAAATTAAATAAAAAAATCATTAAAGAGAGAGAAACTAAGGTTATAAATTTTGAAAACATGAATAATAGTAGAAAGTATTCACAAGCAGTTTTTAACTGGGTATTTGTATTGGGTGTTTTATTGGCTTTTAGCTTTAACTCCTGTAAAGAAAAAGGAATAGTGATTACTAATAACGGAAAGTCAGAGTATGAAATTGTAATTAGTGAGAAATCTGATAAACAAATAAAATTCGCAGCCAAAGAGTTACAAAATTATTTAGAAAAGATCTCGACAATAAAGATTCCAATAATTGATAAGAAGGAACAAAATACCAACAATAAAAAGATATATGTAAAAGAATTAGATATTGATGAAAATGGTATTTCTATCAAATCAGAGGGTGATGATCTTATAATTGGGGGAGGATCAGCTGACGCTGTTAAAAATGCTGTTTATGTATTTTTAGAAAAATATCTGAATTGTGACTGGTATGCTCCTGATGCAGAGAAAATACCTGAGATGAATTCAATTGTTCTTGAAAAATCATTGAACTTCAGTTATACTCCTGAGATCACTACGAGGACAGTTCACTCAAGATTGTTTTATGATAACCCAGTTTTTGCAGGTAAATTACGAGTAACTACAGAATCATTTCCGCATTATGTATCAGGAGCCAGAGTACATACTTTTCATAAGTTTATTCCTGAAGAAAAGTTTTATAAGGAATATCCTAATTACTTTGCTTTACGGAACGGCAAACGAATACCTACCCAATTGTGTCTTACCAATGAAAAAGTGTTGCAGATTGTAAAAGATTCAGTTAAAGCAATGTTTAACCGTTATCCAGATGCAACTGTAATTTCAGTAAGTCAAGATGACAATACCCAATACTGTACTTGTGATCAATGTAGTAAAATTGATAAGGAAGAAGGTAGTCCTTCCGGGACGATGATTCGATTTGTGAATAAAGTTGCAGCTGAATTTTCTGATAGAACAATATCTACATTGGCTTATCAATATACCCGTAAACCTTGTAAAACAAAACCAGCAGATAATGTATTGATTACACTTTGCTCCATTGAATGTGACAGAAGTGCACCTATTACAGAAAAGTGTACAGAGTTTGCTGATGATATCAGAGGTTGGAATAAGCTTACTGATAATATCCGTATTTGGGATTATACTACACAGTTTACTAACTTTTTAGCTCCTTTCCCAAACATTCGAACACTTCAGCCTAATATTAAATTTTTTAGAGATAACCATGCAAAATGGATCTTTGAACAGCATAGCTCTAATCCAAGTGAACTGTTTGCTTTAAGGTCGTACTTAACCGCAAAATTATTGTGGAATCCCGATAATAATGCTGATGAAATCATTTCAGAATTTACAAATGGATATTATGAAGAAGCAGGTGTATTTGTCAAAAAGTATATTGATTTAATTCATCTAGAAATTAAAGAAGATCAGGATTTCTTTTTGTTTTTATATGGTGATCCATCACAGGCATTTGATTCGTTCTTAAGTTCGGAATTACTCAAAACATATAATGATTTTTTTGATAAGGCAGAAGCAGCTGTTTCTCAAAAACCGATAATTAGACAAAGAGTAAAAGAAGCAAGATTAGGAGTTGACTATGCTATTTTGGAAGCATGCCGTAAGAATATTTCAAAAGATTTTACTTTGGTGATTATTGATGATCAGGGAATAAAGAAAGCAAATCCATTTGTGGAAGATAAATTGAATGAATTTATATCTGTTTGTGAAAAGGCAGATATTACCATGATGAATGAAATGCGATTTACTGTAAAAGAGTATTTTAACAGTTATAAGAAAGCTTTAGTAGTGGCTACAAAACCTAATAAAGCCTATGGTAAAACAGTGACCCTACTTACAAAACCAAAAAAATATGCCAAAGAAGATCCACAGGTTCTAACAGACGGAGCATTAGGCGGAAACGGATTTTACGCTAATTGGTTAGGTTTTGAAGGCAATGATTTAGAAGCTATTATTGATCTTGGTGAAAGTCAGGAAATATCTACTGTTTCTACTGCTTTTTTACAGGTGACCAATCATGTTGTGTTTTTTCCACAGGATGTAACGTATTACTATTCAAATGATAATAAGAATTTCAGGAAATTAGGGAAGATTATAAATAAATATTCTTTAGTAAAGAAGAGCAAGATTAATGATATTCAGTATTTTAATCTTACTTTTCCTGAAGTAAAGGCAAGATTTGTGAAAATTATAGGAAAAAACATAAAAACACCTCCTTATTGGCATCATGCTACAGGACAACCTTCCTGGATCTTTGCAGATGAGATTTTAATCAATTAAACAATGCATTAAAAAGTCCCCTTAGTAATTAATTATAGGGGACTTTTCTTTCTGAACTACAGAAAAGGAAATTATAGATATCATTATTTGATTAAATAATTTAAACATAAAGATTAGCAATGTATTACTAAAAATTCGTGAGATTGTTTTTTTCTTTCTGTGGATAAACTATATTATTGAACTTCAAAATAATAGAACTAAAATTTCAGAACTTTTTAAATAAAAGTCTTAGTATTAAATATTTTTAATACTTTAGTAAACGAACGGTCGGTTTTATAAACTTCATCAAAAACCTCATTTTAGAGGAAAAACAGCAAACAGTTTTCTTAAAACACAAAGGAATTCAATTAAAAAGATA
>JAUVCP010000176.1 GCA_030590765.1 Flavobacteriaceae bacterium
ATATCTCCATTATATGGCTCAAGTGGCGAAGCACCTAGTTCAATTACTGCAACATCTGCATTGACTGAATTAATTCGACTTAGTAGCTGGATAAGTTTATTTCTATATTTTTCACGGGGATATATCGTTGAAGGCAATCCAATATTAACAAAATCAAAAATAAAATCAGCTCCAACATCTTTAAAAGACAATATATCACTGTATCTGCTGGCACCGGTTAACTTACCCGCAACTACTTTTAAGCCTGCTCTTTTTAAATGATTTACAATAATTTTTGCTGAAGTTGTTTTACCTGCAGACATTGATGTACCCACCAATAAAACAACCGGAGTATTGAATTTAGAGAATTTAATATGATCTACATAATCATCCATTTTACAAATTTTACCATCCTTAGCCAGATGACCCACATATTGTATTTCGATAAGATTTGGCAGATATACTGATTTGAGGTACATTTCCCAAACAGTCCGGCACCTGTTAAAAGATGCATTTTTCCATCCTCATCAACTTCTTTCCATGTGCCGGTAGCTTCTAAAGTTGCATATCGCTCACCTAAAGCTCCAACCACCTGATCTCCTTTCATTATGCTTCTCATTCTTCCATTGATCAATTCAACTTTTAGAATATCGCTCCCCGTATCTGTAATCTCACCAATCACATAATCACCGGTTTTCCATTTGATCTTATCTAGTTTTTCAACAAAAAAAGGTTTTTGATCCAAATCGGAAATTCTTAGCATCGAAGTAAAAATATACTGTGAATTCATTATCTATTTGTTTTATTATTTAATTGTTTTGCGGTTAAAAGCAAGGTCAACAATGCTGTACGCTCTATTAATTTATCCGTAAAAATAAACTCGTGTTTTGCATGTGCCCCATCTCCAACTGTTCCCAATCCGTCTAAAGTTGCCGTAAACAAACTTGTAGTATTACCGTCAGATCCACCTCCAGCTGTAGAATCTTTTAAGTCTAAACCAATTAACGTACCCATATTTTTTGCCATTTTCCATAGTCTTTGATTGCGTTGGGTTTTTTCCATAGGGGGTCTTCCAAAATATCCATCCACAATTAATTCTACATCTTTATTCTTCGGTTTTAAATTAAGGATCTCTTTGCTTATAAAATCGGCATCCTTACTATTATGTACTCTCACATCAACTACGGCTCTACTTTCAGCTGCAATAACATTGGCTGATGTGCCTCCTTCTATCATTCCTACATTTACAGTTATTCCTTTCTCAAAATCATTAAGCGAAAACAAATGTTGTATGTGATAAGAGAGTTCAACAATAGCGCTAACTCCTTTATCAGGGTTTAATCCAGCATGAGCAGGTTTTCCCTTAACTAAAATTGTAAATCTGCCTATACCCTTTCTAGCTGTTTTCAATTTCCCGGTTATTCCTAAAGGAGGTTCCAATACAAAAGCCCTATCGGCTATTTTAGAAATTTTTACAATGGCACTTTCTGATTCTTTACTTCCTATTTCCTCATCTGAATTGATTATGATCACTGGTGTTAACGGGCATTTTAATTTTAAATCTCTGATGGTCTGCAAGGCATAGATCATTTGTATTAATCCTGCCTTCATATCAAAAACACCAGGTCCGGTAATTTTCAATTCATCTTGAACAACAGGCATACTTAGAATGGTATTTGTTTCCCAAACAGTATCACAGTGACCTAATAAAAGTTGAATAGGATTATTTTTTAATCGCTTCGTTGGTCTCGAAAATATAAAGCCACCTGTTTTCTTTCCCGGCATATGAAACACATAAAAATCAAGTTTCTCTAATGCCAGTTTTAACAAACTAATGATCTTAACTTGTGAATTGGCATCGGTTGATGGAGATTCAGCTTCTACAAGTTCTTTTAAAAAGAGAATCATATCTTCCTGATTTTCTTTTAGATATTTTACAATATGTTTAGCTTCTAATGTTTTCATGCTAAACTTCATTTAATACAGCTTTATGGCTGAAAATCTTTAGGGTATGGATAACTGAGTGTTTCTTTTATATCGGCAAATCTGCCCTGAGCAATATATGCCAAAAGAGAATTGTCATAAACATGTTTTTGCTGATCAACTTCTGAAAATATTTTATAATCTTTATGGACAAATGCAGCATCAATTTTACCAGTGATGATGCTGTAACTATCAAACCCATCAATTATTTTAAATAAAGTACATTCAAATAAAACATAGGAATCAGCGATAAATATATTGTCTTTTTTTGATGTTGGAATTGTAGGTATATTCTCCACAATATTTTTGACAAAGTGATTCTCTTCACATCTGGGAATTGCCGATAAGGAACTTAATAAAATCTGGCTTGGCCGAATATAACTAACAGTAAAACTCTTTTCTTTTTTGACGTTATGGTAGGTTTTATGCCTGGGGGTACAAACAAAAGCAATATAATTTGAAAACCCAATTGGTGTAACCATATGCTTGGGCGAAAGATCATATACATCACCTTCTTTTGTGCCAATAACAACTAGCGGGGCAACAGTGTAAAAGTGATCCCATATATTCTCTTTAACATTTAAAGAGATAAAGTCTTTAAAATTATTCTCTCCCATAATTCCTACAACATTTATCAAAATAACCTCACTAAAGTTAAGAAAATATACTGTTATTGACAAATATTTATCTAAAAATAATTGCAAAAAAAATGCGAACTTGAGTTCGCATTTTGTCATTTTGTTTTAAAGCAAAGGTCTATTCCTTTTCCTTTTTGATCAACTTATCAACCTCATCGCCCTTTAGTATTTTGGTTTCTACTTTTTTCTCGCCATTTTCAATAGTTGTTGTTGTCACAGTTGCTGTTTTTTCTCCATTATCTAAAACTTCAACTTGAATTTTTTTCATTACTTCTTTTGAAGAATTTGACTTCATCTCTTCATGTAATTCAATAGTTACAGCCTTGCTATTATGGGTTTCCAGTTTATCAGCACTTAATGCAATACTTGGAGCAATAACCAATGCCACTACTGACATTAATTTCAATAAAATATTCAATGAAGGCCCTGAAGTATCTTTAAACGGATCACCAACAGTATCTCCAACTACAGATGCTTTATGAGGTACTGAGCCTTTTCCGTATGGAACACCATCAATGGTAACCCCTTCTTCTATCATTTTTTTAGCATTATCCCATGCTCCACCAGCATTGGATTGAAAAATAGCCATCAATACACCTGTTACGGTAACACCAGCCAATAAACCTCCTAACATTTCAGCTCCACCTATAAATCCAACCAAAACAGGTGTAACAATCGCTAACAAACCTGGTAATACCATTTCTTTAATAGATGCTTTTGTTGATATATCAACACATTTATCATATTCTGCATAACCATCTGCTTTGTCAAAAATTACTCTGTCTTCTGGTGTAGCTTTTGACATATCAGAATCATACTTTTTCAATATTACCAGTGCATTCTTTAATTCAGGAATATCTTTAAACTGGCGTCTAACCTCTTCTATCATCGCCATAGCCGCACGCCCAACCGCACTCATAGAAAGTGCTGAAAATACAAATGGCAGCATCCCTCCTACAAATAAACCAGCCATTACAGTAGATTTTGAGATGTCAATACTACTGATATTTGCCTGTTGCATAAATGCAGAGAATAATGCTAATGCTGTTAAAGCTGCAGAAGCAATAGCAAATCCTTTACCTATAGCTGCAGTTGTATTACCAACAGCATCTAATTTATCAGTTTTTTCTCTTACTTCTTTCGGTAATTCTGCCATTTGGGCAATTCCACCTGCATTGTCAGAAATAGGACCATAAGCATCAACTGCTAATTGAATTCCTGTGTTTGCTAACATACCTACTGCTGCGATGGCAATACCATATAAACCGGCGAAATGAAAGGATAAAATGATTGCTGCTGCGATCAATAATATAGGAATTGCAGTTGACATCATACCTACACTTAAACCCGCAATAATATTTGTTGCTGAACCTGTAGCAGATTGATTCACAATTCCGGTAACAGGTTTTGTTCCGGTACCAGTATAATACTCTGTAATCATTCCAACTCCTAATCCGGCTACTAATCCAACAATAGTTGCTATAAAAACACCCATTGAAGTAAATTCTGTCCCCTTATATATCCATACCTCAGGTAAAAGATTAGTAATTAATACGTAAGAAGCGGCTACCATGATAGCTGAAGATAAATACTCGCCAATATTCAAGGCTGTTTGTGGGTTTCCTCCTTCTTTTACCTTCACAAAGAAAGTTCCGATGATTGAGGTTATTATCCCTGTAGCAGCTAAAGCCAATGGAAGTATAACTGCCCCTAATTTAAATTCCGCGAAAGCATCAAGATTAAAGAAAACAGCTCCCAAAACCATTGTTGCAATTATGGAGCCTACAAAAGATTCGAACAAATCGGCTCCCATTCCTGCTACATCACCAACATTATCACCAACATTATCTGCTATTGTTGCAGGATTTAAAGGATGATCTTCAGGAATACCTGCTTCCACTTTACCAACCAAATCAGCACCAACATCAGCAGCTTTGGTATAAATACCTCCACCAACACGTGCAAATAAAGCTATGGAAGAAGCACCTAAAGAGAATCCAGAAATAATATTCAATACTGTTCCCAATCCATTTTTATCATCAACATCATATAAATTACTATAAATTAAAAACAACACACTTAAACCTATCACACCAAGTGATACTACGCCAATTCCCATTACGGCACCACCAGAAAAAGCAACTTCCAGTGCTTTATTTAAAGAAGTACGAGCAGCATTAGTGGTTCTAACATTTGCTTTTGTTGCAATTTGCATACCAATAAAACCGGCCAAAGCTGACATCAATGCGCCTACCACAAAAGACAAGGCCACTAAACCACTTGAATTTTCTTCAGCATTTCCTTTAAAAACCAAAAGAACAGCAACTGCAATCACGAAGATCGACAATACTTTATATTCTGCTTTTAAAAAGGCTAGGGAGCCATCTGCAATATGCTTGGCAATGACAGCCATTTTTTCGGTTCCCACTTCTTGTTTTCTTACCCAGGCAGATTTATAGAACATAAAAATCAGACCTACAACCCCTGAAAGAGGTAATAAGTAAATTAAGTTATCCATTTTGTATTAATTTTGAGTTATTTAACATTTACAATAATAGTAAAATTACTCATATAAAAAAAGAGTTCCTATTTTATTTACAAAACAAAGCTATTTAACATTTTTTATCAGAGCTTTTAAACTTCAATACAACGAATATTAACCCAACAACTGTTAGTACTCTTTTAGATGAATGTTTTTACAAAAAGAACGCAATATTTTATAAAAAGATTTATATTTGCAGTCCGAAAATAAGAGTCCATATCTAACTGGGTTAGACAGGATAAAGTTTTGGAAAAGAAAACTAAGAAACGTTTATAAATATGCCTTGGTGGCGGAATTGGTAGACGCGCTGGATTCAAAATCCAGTGATTGCAAGATCGTGTGGGTTCGATTCCCACCCAAGGTACAAGGGAAAGCTGAGATTTATGTCTCAGCTTTTTTATTT
>JAUVCP010000046.1 GCA_030590765.1 Flavobacteriaceae bacterium
CGGGATAATTATGGGTTAAAGCAAATAATAATCCTGTAGATTTTACAATTTTCTCTAGTTCTAATGCCTCTTCTAAAGTTAAGGTCATGGGTTTATCGCAAACAACATGAAAACCATTTTCAAGAGCCATTTTTGCAGGGGCAAAATGAAGGTGATTTGGTGTTACGATAGCAACAAAATCCATGCGTTTATTTTTGGGTAACTTTTTTTCGGAAAGAATCATCTCTTCAAAAGTTCCATAACATCTATCATCAGGCAATAATAGACCTTTTCCTGATTTTTTAGATCTTTCGGCTGTGCTGCTAAATGCTCCACAAACCAATTCTATCATACCATCAAGAGCCGCTGCTTTACGGTGAACATCACCAATAAAAGAATCTATTCCTCCACCGATCATTCCCATTCTCAGTTTTCTCATAATCATGTCATATTAAAAAACCTGCCCTACTTTTACTTGATCTATAACAAGCTATAAAGCATGGCAGGTTTTACTATAAATTAAAATTACTTTAATACTAAAGTTCTTTTATTTTGATATTTCTATACCAAACATCGTCTCCATGATCCTGGAGTCCGATATAACCCTTTGAAGCAACATCTGCCCAATCCTTATTCAACTTAGGAAATTTACTTTTTGCAACCATTTCATTCCATTCTGGTGTCCATAAATGATACTCAAGAACTGTTACTCCATTCTGTTTATGAACTACCGTTCCTTTATAAACAATAATTTCAATTTTATTCCATTCACCTACTGGCTTAGCATTTTGAGGTTTTGCCGGAATAAGATCATACAGTGAACCTGCCTGACGATTACCATCTTTACCCAATTTAGCATCTGGATGTTTTTCATTATCCAGCACCTGCATTTCTGGAGCAGTTTTCCAGATATAATCCAATTTCTCTTCTCCCAAATAAAAAATTCCTGAATTACCACCTTCTGAAATTTTCCATTCCAGACTAAATTCAAAGTTCTGAAATTCTTTGTCATAAATTATATCACCACCTTCTTTACTTCCAGCTTCTCCTCTTCCAGATCCAAGACATTGGATAGTTCCATTTTCTACAACCCAGCCATTAGGGAAATGATCTCTTTTATATCCTCTCCAGCCCTTTGATGTTTTTCCATCAAACATCAATTGCCATCCATCTTTTTTTTCGGCTTCAGATAAGGTATTTACAGAAGTCTCTGTTTTGGTTACAACCTCCTTTTTAACTACAACCTCTTCTTTAACGACTTCTTTTTGCTTTGTATTGCACCCAATTACCATAGATAACAACAACAACCCACTTAATATTAATTTTATTTTCATTTATTTATTTATTTTTAATTGTTTTATTATTCTGTTTTAACTATTTAGGCATATCAGGTAATTTCCAACCATCTCTATAATTATGCTTGATCAATTCTTCTGCGAAAGCATTTGCACTTATAGGATCTGTCCATTCTTTGTTAAAAGTTGGATGACCATCATGAATTTTAAAATTATCTTTAGTAATAATCTTAATTTCTTCATTATCATTGATGTTTGTAAACTTCATGTTTTTACCATCCCATTTTAATTCTTTATTCAAGGTTTGTAAGCGAACAGCTAATACTCCCATTACTACCATTTCATTAAACGGACCAGCTTCACTAAAAGAAGAAGAAGTTTCTAAACGATTTTTTGAACTTTCTTTACTTGCTCTTACCCAATCCATTTCGTGTGATTCTTTAATTCTTCGTCTTAATTTAGGTGCATCTGGTTTTCTTCCTGACAATAACCAAGGGTCTTTACCATAACATCCACAAATCAATTTATCTTTTGTTCCATGAAAAATTACTCCACCACCAGAATTGTTCATACTTTTACCATCAGGCCATCCTGCAGGTTTATCTGGTTGTAAACCACCATCATACCAAGTTACATCCACTTCTGGTAAGTTTATTTTCATCTTACTACTTGCCTTACGCTTAGGGAATTTAAGCGTAACTTTTTCAGCATTTGGAGGAGAATCAGATAATAACAATGTAGAACTTCCTTGTGCTTTTGTTGGATATCCCAATTCAAGACCAACAAATACCGGATGCAAGATATGACATGCCATATCGCCTAAAGCGCCAGTTCCAAAATCCCACCAGCCTCTCCAGTTCCAAGGTGTATAAATGGCATTATATGGACGTGATTTTGCAGGTCCGATAAACAGATCCCAGTCTAAGGTTCCCGGTGCATTCATAGCATCTGGTGTAGACAATCCCTGTGGCCAGATAGGCCTGTCTGTAAAGGCTTCCACTTTGGTTACTTCTCCAATTTCATTGTTAGCCAACCACTCTGTGACCAAATTAACACCTTCTCCCGAAGCCCCCTGATTACCCATCTGAGTTGCAACTTTATGTTTTTCGGTAAGATTTGTTAAAAGTCGAGATTCATATACTGTATGTGTTAATGGTTTTTGTACATAAACATGTTTACCCATTTCTATTGCCTGAGCAGCAACAATTGCATGTGTATGATCAGCAGTTGCAACAACTACCCCATCAATGGATTTACCCATTTCTTCATACATTTTTCTAAAATCTTTGTATTTTTTTGCTTTTGGATAGTGTTTAAAAACCCTGTCTGCATATTTCCAGTCTACATCACAAAGCCCAATTATATTCTCAGATTCCATCTTTTTAAGGTTAGAAAAACCCATACCTCCAACACCAACTCCTACAATGTTTAATTTATCACTTGGTGCCTTATGGCCTAATCCGGCCACTGCAAATGAAGGTACAATGGAAAATCCGGCTGTTGCCGCTAATGATTTTGATACAAAACTTCGTCGCGACATGGAATTTTGTTTTTTGCTTCTACTCATAATTTTAAATTGATATTTATTAATTAAATTTTAATACAAACAATCTGCTTAAGATAATTGTTTTCCTACCTTAATTAAAAGATCTCTTGTTTGTTTGATCCCCTTCTCCTCTAATGAACTAATTCCTTCAAACTCAACACCAACAAAGCCTTTATAACCAACTTCTTTCACCATTTTCATGATTCGGTAATAATCTATATTCTTTTCATTTCCTTCCGCATCGAAAAAATTTGATTTTGCACTTACAGCTTTGGCATAAACCAGCAATTGCTCCATTCCTTTATAACGATCGTATTCATTAATACATTTGTCTTCTTTTCTTTCAATGCAAAAATTTCCAAAATCAGGCAATGTTCCTGTATTCTTATTACTTACCTGCGAAAAAACCTTTGTCATCCAATCTCCATCAGATGAGAATCCTCCATGGTTTTCAACAAGAATATTAATATTAGATCCTTTAGCAAAATCAGACAATCTGTTTAAAGAATCGATACTTGTTTTCATCGCCTCCATCTTATTTTTTCCACCTCTTAAATTTACTCGAATAGCGTGACAACCTAAGAAATGAGCAGCTTCTACCCACTTATAATGATTCTCAATGCCCTTTAATCTTTTTTTTGTATCTGTTTCTCCAAGATTACCCTCTCCATCTATCATGATAAGAACATTTTCCAAGCCCTCTGAAGCGGCTCTGGAATTCATTTCCTTTAAATATAGATTATCCTTTGCCTTATCTTTAAAAAAACTATTTACATATTCCAATCCTTCAAAACCAAAACTCCTTGCTTTTGCTGCAAAATCTAAATTGGTCATCCTCTTTTCAAACAAAGCATTATGTAGTGACCATTCAGCCAAAGAAAGTTTAAAAAATAATTTATTGGCTTCTTTGATTTCAAATTCTTTTTTAGTTTGGGAAAAAATATGATCCAAGCCATAAATACTTGCAGCCGACAATGCCAATCCAGATTTTGATATTTTAGAAATAAAATTTCTTCTTTTCATCCTTTATGGTTTCAAATTAAGTCCCGTAAAAATAACAAATCAATTAATAATAATCGGATTTTTCTAAATTAATTCTGTAATAGCATAAAATTTCTAATACATTTTGTTAAAAAATGAATAATAAACTATTTAATTGCACCTATATATATATATGTAAGATTTCAATTTCTTACATTTGGAATGAATTATCAAATGCTTTACTTAAAATTTATTGATTTTTTATATGAGTAATAGAAATGTTTATGATGCAATTGTAATTGGAACCGGAATAACCGGCGGGTGGGCAGCAAAAGAACTTTGTGAAAAAGGTTTAAAAACTCTTGTTTTAGAAAGAGGAAGAATGGTTGAACACCTTAAAGATTATCCAACTATGTTCTTAGATCCATGGGATTTTAACTATAAAGGAAAACAAACCAGAGAAGAAGCAGCACGACAAAAAAAACAAGCCAGAACAGGTTATGTTACCAATAAAGTATCCAGTCACTTTTTTGTTGATGATATCAAGCATCCTTATAATGAAGTTAAACGATTTGACTGGATCAGAGGATATCAGGTAGGAGGACGATCCTTAACCTGGGGTAGACAAAGTTACCGATTAAGTGATCTGGATTTTAATGCCAATAAAAAAGATGGTATTGCAATTGACTGGCCTATAAGATACAAAGACCTTTCACCCTGGTATGATTATGTTGAAAAATATATTGGCGTAAGTGGAGAAAAACTAGGTTTAGCTCATTTACCTGATGGTATTTTTGAACCACCAATGGAACTGACTTGCGTAGAAGAGCATTTAAAAGAAAACATCGCTAAGAATTATAAAGATAGAGTTCTAACAATTGGAAGAACAGCACATATAACAAGTGATAAAGAGTATCCGGGAAGAAGTAAGTGTCAAAACAGAGACAGGTGTATGAGAGGTTGTCCGTTTGGCGGGTATTTTAGCAGTAATTCATCAACACTACCGGCTGCTCAAAAAACCGGGAATATGACATTAAGACCAAATTCTATTGTACATGAAATAATTTATGATGATCAATTAAAAATTGCTACTGGTGTAAAAGTAATTGATGCTAATACCAAAGAAAAAATGATCTTTAATGCTAAAATTATTTTTGCTTGTGCCTCAACAATTCCTACAGCCTCCATATTGATGCAATCAAAATCTAAAAGATTCCCCAATGGATTGGGAAATGATTCTGGAGAACTTGGACATAATTTAATGGATCATCATCTTGATGCAGGAGCTTATGCAAAATTTGATGGTTTTGAAGATAAATATTACAAAGGAAGAAGACCAAATGGATTTTATATACCTAGGTTTAGAAACTTAGAAGAAAAAAACACAAAGAAAGATTTTTTAAGAGGATATGGTTATCAAGGCGGAGCAAAAAGAGGTGATTATTCAGAACTAATTGACGAAGAAGGATTTGGAAAAGGTTTAACCAAAAAAATATTAAAACCTGGTGGCTGGAGAATTGCATTGGGAGGTTTTGGAGAATGTTTACCTTATCATGAAAATAAAATGATGCTTGATTATAAGAAATTGGATGAATGGGGGTTACCAACAATAACTTTTGACGCTGAATGGAAAGAAAATGAATTAAAAATGCGCAAAGATATGATTCAACAAGCCATAGAAATGTTAGAAAATGCAGGGTTTAAAGATATTCAGCCAATGGATAATATTGCTGCTCCCGGTATTGGTATTCATGAAATGGGAACAGCAAGAATGGGTAATGATCCAAAAACTTCAATTCTAAATGCTAATAATCAAGTGCATGGAGTATCCAATGTTTATGTAACTGATGGGGCCTGTATGACATCTGCAGGTTGTCAAAATCCCTCTTTAACCTATATGGCTTTAACTGTAAGAGCTGTAGATCACGCTGTTAAGCAATTCAAAAAAATGAATACTTAAAATTATGGATAGAAGAAAAGCATTAAAAGGTTTGGGTTTGTCATTAGGATATGTTGTTGCAACTCCTTCCGTAATTAGCATCTTGCAAAGTTGTAAAAATGATCCTCAAATTTCTTGGACACCCCAATTCTTTTCGTCAAATGAAAGTTTTGTATTAGAAAAACTGATCGGTCTAATTTTACCAAAAACAAATGATCTACCTAGTGCATTAGATGTTAACATTCCCCAATTTATTGACGCTTATGTTAATGAAGTTTCAAGTAAGGCAGAACAGGAAAAATTAAAAAAAGGTATAGCTACAATTTCAGAATCATTAAGTAAATCACCCAATATTGAAGCTTTTAAATCTTTACTTACAAAATATTTAAAAGCAGATCAAAAGGATAAAGAAGCTTTCTCTGAGAATGAAGATGAAACTTTGGTATTGGAAACATTAACCAATTTAAGAACCATGACTATCTGGGCTTATAAAACTAGCGAAAAAGCAGGTGAGGAGATATTAGCATACGACCCAATTCCAGGTGATTTTCTTGGATGTATATCATTAGAAGAAACCACCAAAGGAAAAGCCTGGTCATTATAAATGATTAAAAATTATGAAAAAAACCAAACTCAACTCATTTTTAGCAGTATTTCTTTTATTAGGATCTATTAGTTTTTCCAATGGTCAGAATCATCAAAAAAATGAAGATGATAAATGGGTTTCTTTATTCAATGGGAAAGATCTAAAAGATTGGCATATAAAAATTAAGGGACATCTATTAGATGAAAATTATAAAAATACATTTCGAGTAGTGAATGGTGTAATGCAAGTGAATTATGATGAATATAATGGTACTTTTAATACTTCTTATGGTCACATTTTTTATAAAAAAGAATTTTCAAATTATAGATTAAAATTACAATATAGATTTACAGGAGAACAAATAAAAGATGGAGCGGGTTGGGCCAAAAGGAACAGTGGTGTTATGGTTCATTGTCAGGCTCCTGAAACTATGGAATTAGAGCAGAATTTTCCGGTATCTATTGAGGTGCAATTGTTAGGAGGTTTGAATGATGGCGAACGACCTACAGGTAATTTATGTACTCCAGGCACGCATGTTGTAATGAATGGTAAATTACAAAAAAAACACTGTTTTAATTCCAACTCAAAAACTTATAACGGAGACCAATGGGTGAGTTTGGAAATATTGGTCAGAAATGACTCTGTTATTTCTCATATGATCAATGGAGAGACCGTTTTAACTTATAGTAAACCCCAAATTGGAGGTTCGGTTGAAAATGTAGATCCAAAAGTATGGAAATCCAAAGAAGGAAAACCGTTAAAAAAAGGTTATATTTCTCTTCAAAGTGAAAGTCATCCAGTTGAATTTAAAAATATAGAAATATTAGAATTGAATTGATCTGTATTTCAATTGAAAAAAATTATCAGTAAATTCAATAAAGAGATTTAATTCCAAACACTGAAAAGGTTTGAGGTAAGATTACCAGTTTTTAAATAGGGACTAATCTCAAAAGAAAAGAAGGCAGGGTACCTGTTATTAAGGTATATAAAATTTCTGACACCTTTTTAAATCAGTATTTCTTTGTAATTTGAGGCTTTTTTAAGAAATGCCCCATTTTGGTAAGCATACGTTAATTAACATCAATAAGACGTTTGAATTTTTTATAAAAATAATTTTAAAAAGATGAAAAAAATATTTCTTTGGTCCATAATAGTTGCTTTCGCGGGTTTTCTTTTTGGTTTTGACACCGTAGTTATTTCAGGAGCTGATAAAAAATTACAAATTTTATGGGATTCCTCCAACATGTTTCACGGAACTGTAGTTATGGGCATGGCACTTTGGGGAACGGTAATAGGTGCGATTTTTGGTGGTATTCCAACTAATAGAATTGGCAGAAAAAATACCTTGATCTGGATTGGGGTTTTATATACAATTTCAGCGATAGGTTCATCGTTTGCAAATGATCCCTTTACTTTTGCGTTTTTTAGATTTCTTGGAGGTTTAGGTGTGGGTGCCTCAACAATAGCTGCACCAGCTTATGTTTCAGAAATTGCTCCTGCAAAAGACAGGGGTAGGCTTGTTGCACTTTATCAATTCAATATTGTATTGGGAATTTTAATAGCTTTTTTATCTAATTATCTATTGAGAAATCTTGGTGAAAATGCATGGAGATGGATGATTGGTGTTGAGGCCATTCCTGCATTACTCTACACTTTGATGGTAATATCAGTACCTAAAAGTCCAAGATGGCTCCTTTTAAAAGGAAGAGTAACTGAAGCAAGAAAAATACTACAAATAACTAACTCCGATACATCTATTGATGGTATTTTGGAAGAAATTCAACAACATCAAAATGATATTAAAACTAAAGGTAGAGAAACAATCTTTATGAAAAAGTATCATTTCCCATTAATGCTGGCTTTTTTAATTGCCTTTTTTAATCAATTTTCCGGTATTAATGCTTTTTTATATTATGCACCAAGGATCTTTGAAGAGGCTGGCTTGGGTGAAAGCACAGCTTTATTGAGCAGTATTGGTATTGGAATTACGAATTTAATATTTACACTATTAGGCGTAGTTTTAATAGACAGACTAGGCAGAAAGCAATTGATGTATATTGGTTCAATAGGCTATATTATTTCATTATCACTTGTTGCCATTGCTTTCTTTTTAGGCTGGCAAGGCATGTTTATTCCTGTCTTTCTATTTATATTTATCGCTGCCCATGCAATAGGTCAAGGAGCTGTAATATGGGTTTTCATTTCCGAAATATTTCCAAATAATCTCAGAGCATCTGGTCAATCATTTGGCTCATCAACGCATTGGATTTTGGCAGCAATTATTCCCTCATTAGTCCCGTTTTTATTCGAAAAAGTAGGAGCCGGGGTTGTTTTTGCAGTTTTTGCTTTTATGATGGTATTACAATTGTTATTTGTTATCTTTTTAATGCCCGAAACCAAAGGAATTACTTTAGAAGATTTGGAAAAAAAATTAATAAAATAACCAATTCATATGAAACCTATGCAAAAATCTCTTCAGACAAAAGTAGTTTGTTTTGGAGAAGTACTTTGGGATGTCTTTCCAAATCATAAAAAAGTTGGAGGTGCACCATTAAATGTAGCTCTAAGACTCCAATCCTTTGGTATAAGTACACATATGATAAGTAGAATAGGGAATGATGAAAATGGCAACCAATTACTGCAATTTATAAATGATCATAACTTAAATACTGATGAAATTCAAATTGATGATAATTTCAAAACAGGTGTTGTTAATATTTCATTGAACCAAAATGGCTCAGCAACATATGAAATTGAATATCCGGTCGCCTGGGATAAGATCCATTTAACAAATTCAAATATGGAAATTGTTAAATCTTCGGATGCCTTAATTTTTGGCAGCCTTGCTTGCAGAGATAGCATTACTAAAAACACGCTAAATAGTTTACTGCCATATGCTAAATACAAAGTATTTGATGTAAACCTCCGCCCACCATACTATAAGATGGATTTAATCATGAGTTTGATGAGAGAAGCAGATTTTATAAAATGTAATGATGATGAACTGGATGAACTTTGCATTTTTTTAAAATTTAAATCAACCTCTTTAGAAAATCAAATTTTATTTCTTTCGAAAGAAACAAATACAAACCATATTTGTGTTACAAAAGGTGAAAACGGAGCTACTTTATACTTTAATAATCAATTTTTTAAAAATAAAGGATATCCTGTAAAGGTTGTTGACACTGTTGGTGCAGGAGATTCTTTTTTAGCTACCTTAATAGCTAATTTATTATCTAAAAAAGACCCAAATAATGCTTTAAAAAATGCTTGTGCAGTAGGTGCTTTAGTCGCAAGTAAAGAAGGTGCAAATCCAAAACTTTTACAATCGGAAATATTAAATTTGATTTAGATTTTTTCAGATTTAACTTGTTTTAAAAAAGATAATGCAACTCCTTAAAGTACACTTTATTAACCTAATTGTATTTGTTTATAAGAAAACATAGTAAGTATATTTGTAATATCATATATATATAAAACTATATAATTCAAACTTATATTCCGTTTAGTGCTTAGTTATCACTTAAATATTCGGTTTTTATTGTGTTTTTATTATATATTTTTACTAATATTGTGTAATATATATACTTAACTTATTAATTATAATTATGAAAATCAATTTTCTTAAACAATTGACGTTTTTGTTTATTATGCTATCTGGTAGTATAATATCTGCACAAACGGTAAGTGGAAATGTTACTGGTGATGGTGGACCATTACCTGGAGTAAATGTTTTAGTCAAAGGCACCTCAAATGGTGCAGCTACAGAGTTTGATGGAAATTACACCATTGATAATGTCGGTGATGATGCCATTC
>JAUVCP010000146.1 GCA_030590765.1 Flavobacteriaceae bacterium
ATCGATAAGCTCGTGATAAGTGACTTATAATTCCGAAAAGTAATGATAAAACTACCCACCAATAATTGGCAGTTTTAAAAGAATTTATAATATCTGTTTTGTCTTGCGGAGAAAGTTTGGATAAAAAATACCAAATCAAAACAACTCCAAGTAAAATTGGTAGAATTGTAAAAATGGTTTTTTTGAGTTTTTTATTCAAAGATTAGGTTAAAGAATTATCATTCTCATTAGGGAAAATAATAGAGGGTTTAAATTTTTTTGCCTCTTCAAAATCCATGGTTGCATAGGCAATAATGATGATGATATCATCTGTGAGAACTTTTCTGGCAGCTGGACCATTTATAATAATGTCACCACTTTTTCTTTTTCCCTTTATGGTATATGTGCTAAATCGTTCACCGTTGTTAATATTTACAACATAAACCTTCTCTCCTTCAATAATATTTGAAGCATCCATTAGATCCTCATCAATAGTAATACTTCCGATATAGTTTAAATTAGAATTGGTAATTTTTACACGGTGTATTTTTGATTTTATAACTTCAACATTCATTATTATGGTTTAATAATTTTCTACAAAGTTAATTAATTTAGAGCTATATTGTCAATTAATCTAACCTTTCCGGCAAAAACAGCAATAAATGCTCTGTAATTAATATTTGGAAGTTTATTATTTGTTGATAGTAAAGTACTTGTATTTGCTATTTCAAAATATTCGAGTTCAAGTATGTCATTTGATTTGAATATGTCTTCAACCATTTTTTTGAGATACTTAATATCCCTTTCGGAGAATAATTTTTTGACATTTAGAAGAGTTTGGTGAATCAGTGGAGCTTCTTCCCTCTGTTCTTCACTCAGCCTTGTATTACGAGAGCTCATTGCAAGTCCGTCATTTTCTCTATAAATTTCACAAGGTACAATCTGTACAGCTATATTATCCTTTTTCACCATCTTTTTGATGACTTGTAGTTGTTGGAAATCTTTTTCTCCAAAATATGCTCTGGTTGGTTCAACAATTTCAAAAAGTCGTTTTACAACAGTTCCAACGCCATCAAAATGACCATCTCTAAATGCACCTTCCATTACTTTGTCTAAACCATCAAAATCAAAATTACTTGATTGTACATTTTCGGGGTAAACATCCTCTACAGAAGGGATAAAAACAATATCGCAATGAATTTCTTTTAAAAGCTTTAGATCATTATCTACAGTTACTGGATATGATTTTAAATCGTCTGCCTTGTCAAATTGAGTTGGATTAACAAAAACACTAACTACCACAAGTTCATTTTCTTTTTTTGCTTTTTTTACGATAGATAAATGCCCTTTATGTAGTGCTCCCATAGTTGGTACAAAACCTATTGATCTGTTTTTATCAATTGACATTAGTTTTTTTTGTAATAATCCAACTGTTTTAAAAACTTTCATTTTGCTGTTAAAAATTGTTAATAAGCAATCAAACTTAAGATTTTAAATCGAATTAATCATATAATTTTGTAATTTTGCAGCATTCCAAAATAGAATGATAAATGAAAGATAAGAGAATATTATTTGTATCATCCGAACTGATACCCTATTTGCCCGAGAACAATGTGTCAAAAATGGCATTTGAAGTACCAAAAGAAATGCATCACCAAGGAGTACAAATTAGGATGTTCATGCCTAGATTTGGAGTGATAAATGAAAGAAGACATCAATTGCATGAGGTAATCCGATTATCAGGTATGAACCTAATAATCAATGATATGGACATGCCTTTAATTATTAAAGTAGCTTCAGTTCCCAAAGAAAGAATGCAGGTTTATTTTATTGATAATGAAGAGTATTTTAAAAGAAAAGCCATTTTTACAGATGAAGATGGAAAGCTTTTTGAAGACAATGATGAAAGAGCAATATTTTTTGCAAAAGGAGTGATTGAAACTGTAAAAAAACTAAAATGGGCACCGGATATTATTCATGTTCATGGATGGATGGCTTCCTTATTACCACTGTATTTAAAAGAATATTACAAAAATGATCCTTTATTTAGTGACAGCAAAATTGTAACCTCTGTATTTGAATATGGTACTAATGGTGTGTTGAGCAATGAAGAATTGGTAAAAAAGATCAAATTTGATTCTATTTCTGAAGAAAAATTAAAAGCATTTCAAACAGAAGGAGAAAATAGTTTTATGAGGATAGCAATAGAAAATTCTGATGCTGTGATCAAAGGATGTGACAATTTAAATGAAAAAACTACTAAATTAATAGATGATCTTGATATTCCTGTTCTAGATTATCACCCGTTGGAAGATTTTAAAGAAGCCTACTCTAACTTTTATCTTAATAAAGTTTTATAATACATTAAAAAAAATCAAAAAAATATTTATGTCTAATAAAAATGTAACCATTTTTAAAAATATTGGTTTAGGATTAGTATTCCTTTTTGGTATAATATCTTGTGAAAAAGATTTTGAAGATATTGCAGTTGACCTGATTGATAACAAAGCATTTTCAGTTGGAGATACCTTGCTGGAAATCATTTCTTATAATAAAAATATTATGTCCTCAAGGGTTGACAATAATGAAGTTGGTAAAGTTCCTTTATCTCTGTTAGGTGTTTATCAGGACAATGATTTTGGTTATATGAAAAGTGCATTGATATCTCAGTTGAATTTACCTATAATTGGTGTGAATTTTGGTGATAATGCTGTTATTGATCTTGTTGTTGTTGATATGCCTTATCTATTGAAAGACAGTGTTATCATTAGTGAAATAACGGAAGATAAGGATACAATTTATGAGACAGTATCAGCTTTGGATTCTATTTATGGAAATAGAAAAATGGAGTATAATATTACGGTAAATGAATTGGGTACTTTTTTAAACACTTTAGATCCGCAGAATCCTTCAAAGGGAATGAAGTACTATTCTGATAAAGATTATTTGATAAAAGATCTACTTCATACAGGTAATTTTAAACCTAATGTGAATGATACTGTGCTTTATGTTGAAAGAAGATATTTAGATGATGACCCTGGCACTGTTGATGATATCGATACGATAAAAGCAGAAGATTTGTCACCATCTATAAAACTTGTTCTAAATAGTGATTTCTTTAAAAATAGATTTGTTGATCATCAGGATTCACCTGATTTTGATAGCAATTCAAGCTTCACTCATTATTTTAGAGGACTGTATATTGATGCTGAAGGTGTTGATGGTTCAATTATGAATCTCACAACCACCAGGGCTAAAATGACCATTTATTATACTAATGATGTAATTACAAATGAAGGTGCAGATGAAGATTTGAATAATAATGGTGTTAATGGAGAAGACGATGTGGTTGTAAAAACAAAACAAACAATGGATTTTGCTTTTGGAGGTGTTAAAACCGGAAAGTATATAAAAGATTATAACCAGCCAGAAATTAAAGAAGCACTTGATTTTCCTAATGTGGATGATGGAGAACAGAAGTTGTTTATACAGGGAGCATCAGGTTCAGAAGCTATTATTGATCTTTTTCCTGATGAGTTTCAATTAGAAGATCTAAGAGAAAAGGACTGGTTGATTAATGAAGCGAATCTTACAATTTATATTCATGGAGATCAAAAGGAGATTCCTAGCAGATTATTTTTATATAACTATGAGTATGAGTCTATGATCTCTGATAATTTTTCATTTAAATTTGGGCCTGAAGTTTTTGGAGGAGTGTTAGAATATGATAATAATGGTAAGCCCGAAAAATATAAATTCAGAATAACCAAATATATCAAAGATATCTTGGATAAAGAAGATCCTATAGCTCCTTCCATTCTGGCACTTAAGAATTTTGTGAATTCAGATGGTTTTGATCCACAGGCAATAGATACTATTGTTCATAATTTTAACTGGATACCTAAAGGAGTTGTCTTAAAAGGAAACTTGCCGGAAACGGATAAAGAAAGGATTAAACTGGAAATTTACTACTCAAAGAGCAAGCTTAAATAACAAAATACTATATTTAGTCCATCATAAAATTCTGATAATTTACAGGAATTCTCAACCTGTATACGATATTGTCAGGATTTTCGTTTTACAATTAACTAAACTCAAATAAAATATGTGTGGAATTACTGGGTATATTGGATATCGCGATGCTTTTCCAATAATCATCAACGGACTTAAACGGCTCGAATATAGAGGTTACGATAGTGCAGGAGTCGTGCTTTACGACGGAAATCAGATCAATTTATCAAAAACTAAAGGAAAGGTTAGTGACTTATTAAAAAAGTTTGATTCAGGTCTTTCTAAGACGGGAAATCTTGGTATTGGACATACGCGCTGGGCTACTCACGGAGAACCGAATGATATCAATTCGCATCCACATACTTCTCAATCTGGTAATCTTGTTTTGGTTCATAATGGCATCATTGAAAATTATAATTCAATTAAACAAGAACTAATAGGTAGAGGGTATAGCTTTCAAAGTGATACGGATACCGAGGTTTTAGTAAATTTTATTGAAGAAATTAAGAAACAGAATAATGTCAAGTTGGGTAAGGCTGTTCAAATAGCTTTAAACCAGGTTGTAGGTGCATATGCAATAGCGGTTTTTGATATCGATAAACCTGATGAAATTATAGTTGCTAAACTAGGTAGCCCGATTGCAATTGGAGTAGGAAAGGATCTGGAAGAATTTTTTATTGCTTCTGATGCTTCGCCATTTATAGAATATACCAGAAATGCTATTTATTTAGAAGACGGTGAAATGGCGATCATTAAAAAAAGGCGAGAAGTAATTGTCAAAAAAATTGATGATGACACCAATGTTGATGCAAAAATTCAGGAGTTACAAATGAACTTGGGAGAAATAGAAAAAAATGGTTATGAACATTTTATGCTGAAGGAAATTCATGAACAACCAAGAGCAATTACCGATACTTTTAGAGGTCGACTTTTGCCTGAGGAAGGTATCATAAAAATATCCGGACTTGAAAATAATATGAAAAGATTTCTAAATGCCGAACGAATTATTATTGTGGCATGTGGAACCTCATGGCATGCTGGATTGGTGGCTGAGTATATTTTTGAGGAATTTGTACGGATACCAGTAGAGGTAGAATATGCTTCTGAATTTAGATATAGAAATCCTATTATTACCGAAAGAGATTTGGTAATTGCAATTTCGCAATCAGGTGAAACGGCAGATACATTGGCGGCAATTAAACTGGCAAAATCAAAAGGAGCATTTGTTTTTGGGGTATGTAATGTGGTAGGCTCTTCTATCGCAAGAGAAAATGATTCAGGTGTTTATACGCATGCCGGTCCTGAAATTGGTGTTGCATCAACAAAAGCATTTACCACCCAAATTACAGTATTAACTTTAATGGCACTACGTTTAGCAAGAGCTAAAGGAACGATGACTAGTGCTGATTACAGAATGTATTTGCAAGAAATGGAACGCATTCCTACAAAAGTAGAGAAAGTATTAGAAATGGATTCAAAAGTTGAGAAGATAGCAAGAAAATATCTTTTATCAACCAATTGCTTGTACCTAGGTAGAGGGTATAATTTTCCGGTTGCCTTGGAGGGAGCTTTAAAACTAAAAGAGATCTCCTATATTCATGCAGAAGGTTATCCTGCTGCAGAAATGAAGCATGGTCCCATTGCACTGATAGATGATCGTATGCCTGTAGTTGTTATTGCGACAAGTAGAGGTCATTATGATAAAGTGGTGAGTAATATTCAAGAGATCAAATCAAGAAGTGGAAAAATTATTGCCGTTGTAACGGAAGGTGACACGGTAGTAAGAGATATTGCTGATCATGTAATTGAGATTCCGGATACGGAAGAGGCATTATCACCATTATTAACTACAATTCCATTGCAGTTGTTATCTTATTATATTGCAGTTATGAGAGGTTGTAATGTAGATCAACCTCGTAATTTAGCTAAAAGTGTTACGGTAGAGTAGTGTTTTGTGACTATTGTATTCACCCCTATATAAGAAGTTTATTATTTGTATGTATCAGATATACAGTAGTTACTACAAAGTTATGGAAATCTATTTATTCACCATATCAAGAGGAAATATACAAGAAAATATGTGATTTAAAGGATGATATTT
>JAUVCP010000070.1 GCA_030590765.1 Flavobacteriaceae bacterium
AAGGTAAAAGTTCTTTCAGGTGGAGAAAGAAACAGGTTGGCCTTATGTAAAATGATGTTGAGTCCGTTTAATGTTTTGATCATGGATGAGCCTACAAACCACTTGGACATTGTTTCAAAAAATGTATTGAAAGAAGCATTAAAGAAATTTGAGGGAACATTAATTCTGGTTTCACATGATAGAGATTTCTTAAAAGGGTTGACAAATAAGGTTTATTCTTTTAAAGATGAAAAGATTAGGGAATACCTTGGTGATATAAATTATTTCCTTGAGCAGCACGACTTGGACAGTATGCGAGAGGTAGAAATGAGAACAAAGAATAAAGTAGATAATACAAAATCTGCCGGGGGTAAAAAAATTTTTAAAGATGCAAAGCAAAAGAAAAGATTGCAAAATAAATTGAGTAAGATCGAATCAGAGATCTCAAAATTTGAAAATGAAATAATTAATGATGATGCTGCTTTGTCTGAAAATTTTGAAAAATTAACAGCTGATGAAAACTTCTTTAAAAACTATCAGGCAAAAAAAGATAAAGTAGATGATCTGATGGAGGAGTGGGAAGAGATCCAATCGGAATTAGAAAACATATAAAAAGGCTTTCTATAATTTTATAGAAAGCCTTTTTAAATATAAGTGCGTGTATTTTATTTAGTAACTATAGGATTAGGTGGATATGCTTCAACAATCATGGATACAAACTCATTAATTCTGGCTTCTTTCTTGTCAATGCTCTTTGAATAGGAAAGGACTCCTGTTCCAATTCCCTGCCAAACCAATTCTTTTTTTCTTGCGTCAATCAGGTCAATAAAAAGAGTTCCTTCTGTAGATGTATACACATTGTTATAACCGAAGCCATTTCCGTAGCCAGGTCCATAATATCCATATCCGTAATAGTAAGGATACCAACCATAATAGGCATTATTGTATACATCAATTTTTTCACGAGACTTTGTAAAAATACTTACTAAAATATCAGGATCATCAGATATCACCATACCTTTTGAATTTAATTCAGCTTCCACAGCGCGTAAGATCCTTCTTTTATCCAAATCAGATAATTCAACCTTGTCAATTCCTTTTTTATAAAAAGCATAGGTTTTATATTGTGAAAAATCGGTTCCTTTTTCATAGTCGGAAGAAACATTAACAGAGGCACATGATCCTAAAATAAATAAAAATAATATGGGTAATACTTTTAATAATTTCATTTGTCTAATATTAAGTGTAAAATTTAATGCAATCCAAAATTATTTGATCTTGTTGAATATATCTCAAACAATATGATTTTTAATAGATTGTTTGCATTTTAGATAGCATCAAGTACCGTGCCAAAATCACCATTTTTCACTTGGTAGCGAGCAATGGATAATAATCTATTAGTAGGATTATTAATGAAAATTATTAGTGGTTTAGATTAAAAAAAAATTCATTCAAAGAATTATCAGTTTGCATTTTTTTTCGGATTGAAGTCATACGGGCAGTGTTTGCAATTGTTTTTACAACAATATCCTCTTTTT
Source organism: Flavobacteriaceae bacterium (assembly GCA_030590765.1). Classification (GTDB taxonomy): domain Bacteria; phylum Bacteroidota; class Bacteroidia; order Flavobacteriales; family Flavobacteriaceae; genus Lutimonas. The sequence goes on from JAUVCP010000070.1 coordinate 1,518, forward strand.
AGGTGGTATTTTTCGGTAAACACTTTAAAACCATCTTTCGAGTAATAAAAATCTTCAGGTTCTAGTTTATTATTTTTAAATTGCATGCGCAAAAATATTTGATTAAAATTTAATTTCCCCTTATTAAATGATATTATTTTCAAAATATTTGTTTCTCCATAGTTTTAATGCTATTGCCATTTGGCCCTTTATTATATTGAAGAACAAATATTTGAAAAATGATGAAGTTTTGATGAATCATGAAAAAATACATTTGCAACAACAAAAAGAAATGCTATGGGTGTTCTTTTTTTTATGGTATTTGATCGAGTTTTTAATAAAATTGTTCAAGTATAAAAAACCTATATTCGCCTACAGAAATTTGAGTTTTGAAAGGGAAGCCTATGCAAATGAAAAGGATAAAATATTTTTGAATAAACGCAGATTCTGGAATTTTTTAAAGTATTTATAAGTGAGTGAAGTTGCAAATAAGGTTGTTAATCAACAAGTAATATTAAAGGAGTTAAAAGAGTTTGAAATTTCTCTTTTCATGAAACGAGAAGATCGAATTCATCCCTTTATTTCGGGGAATAAGTATAGAAAATTAAAGTACAATGTATTAAAAGCTGATGAGCAAAATAAACAAACTCTTTTAACCTTTGGTGGAGCCTATTCAAATCACATCAGTGCCGTTGCTTTTGCCGGAAAGGAATTTGGGTTCAAAACCATAGGAATTATCAGGGGTGATGAATTAGGTAAGGATCTTGATTTAACTTTAGGTCAGAATATTACCCTGCGTTTGGCGTATGATCATGGTATGGAATTTAAATTTGTGAGCCGAAGTGATTATCGGTACAAACATACACCTGAATTTATAGAGGAACTAAAAAATGAATTTGATGATTTTTATTTGGTGCCGGAAGGAGGAACAAATGATCTAGCCGTTAAAGGATGTGAAGAAATTTTAAAGGATGATGATGATATTTTTGATGTTATTTGTTGTGCAATTGGGACAGGAGGAACGATTTCAGGTATCATAAATTCTGCAAATAAAGATCAAAAAATATTGGGTTTTCCAGCCTTAAAAGAGAATTTTTTACATAAAGAAATTGAGAAATATACAATAGATGGTAAAAACCTTAGTTTAATAAGGGATTATCATTTTGGAGGTTTTGGGAAAGTTAGTGCAGAATTGATTACTTTTATAAATAATTTCAAAAAAGAAACTGGTATTCCTTTAGATCCTATCTATACAGGCAAGATGATGTTCGGAATTGTAGATATGGTCAAAAAAGGAACTTTTAAAAAAGGAATAAAGATATTGGCAATCCATACTGGAGGTTTACAAGGAATTGACGGGATGAATAGTAGATTAGAGAAGAAGAATTTAGAATTGATATACAAATGAAAAGATTGAGATTTATTTTTTTATTGATGATTTCTATGGTATTGTTTGCCAGTTGTAGTTCTTCTAAAAAAACAGTTTCATCTGAGTCTGAAAAAAGAGAAGTTCTATCAAAAAGTGATATTATTTTTAAAAAATTCGATAAAAATTACGGTCACAATTTGAATTCTAATACACTTACCTATGTTAACAGATATAAGCATGTAGCTATTGAGGATATGGAAATTTATAAAATACCTGCAAGTATAACTCTGGCACAAGGTATTTTGGAATCTGGTAGTGGAAAAAGTAGTCTTGCATTAAAATCAAATAATCATTTTGGTATCAAATGCCATAAGGACTGGAAAGGAGAAAAAGTAAGACATGATGATGACAAAAGAAGAGAATGTTTTAGAAAATATGCACATCCAGAGGAATCATTTGATGATCATTCCAAGTTTTTAACTAATAGAGGAAGATATGCATCTCTGTTTGATCTGAGGGAAGATGATTATAAAGCCTGGGCAAAAGGATTGAAAAAAGCTGGCTATGCAACTGATAGAAAATATCCTAAAAAATTGATCATGATTATTGAAGAATACCATTTGGATGAATATGATCATTTGGTTTTGAGTCATCAAAAAAAGAAAAGATACAGGCATAAGGAGTATGAGGTAGTTGCCAGTACTGATTCTGATAATTATATTGTTGTAAATAAAGGAGATACATTATATTCTATTGCAAGAAAAAATAGCGTTACGGTTTCTGATCTAAAAGTCATTAACAAACTGATTTCCAATGAGATCAATATTGGTCAAAAATTATTTTTATCAAAATAAAAAACCTGTAAGATTTTTTATTCTTACAGGTTTTTTGGAATTATAATTATAGTTTATCACTTTTTACCATTACCATTACGATTACCATTACCATTACCATTACCATTACCCCTTCCCCTGTTGTTACTTTTTCCTTTCATCATTTTCCCTTTTTTATGCATTTTGGTCATTTGATTTTTTTGCATTGATTTCCACTGGGTATATTGATCAGATTTTAGAATGCTTTTCATTTGAGTTTGATATGCTAATTGGTAATCTAACATTTTGTTCATCATAGCAAATCTTTCATCAGATGTTGGCTTTTTGTCACTGCTCAACATGGCTTTCCGAGATTCCATTTTTTGTTTTCGCTCAATTGTACGTTTTTTGTTTATTTCTAAGATTTGCTTCTGTTGAGAAGAATTTAGATCTAATGCCAGAGTCATTTTCTTTGTTTGAAGAATTGCATTTTGTTCTGGAGTAAAGTCATTTATTCTTTCCATTTGACCCATTGATTTTTGAGCAAATGAAACTAACGTCATTCCGATAAATAGGATACTAAATAAATATTTCATAATTTTTAAATTTTATTGTTTGATCTTTGACAAATAAAAACAAGTAAGGTTTAAGAGCAATTCATTAAACTTTTGTTAATTATAATTTTGATTTATTCAGAAACAATTTATATCTTTGACTAACCGGTCAGTCATAAATTATTATTAATGTCGCCACGAACAGAAAAACAGATTGAAAAGTTGAAACAAGATAAGGAGTTATTAATCTTAGAGTCTGCTCTTTTACTTTTTTCTGAAAAAGGATTTGGAAATACCTCAATGCAATCTATTGCTATAAGATCTAAAGTTTCTAAGGGTAATTTATATAATTATTTTAAAAGTAAAGAAGATTTGCTCGAGGGTGTATTGCATTATGGTTTGAATCAAATAAAGGAACTTTTTTATGAACAGAGTTCAATTCATACAGAAGAAGAATTTTCATATACAATTCGTGCAAATTTTGAAATGATTAAATCCAATGAAACATTTTGGAAATTGTACTATAATCTGGTTGCACAACCTAAAGTTTATGCACTTTTTAACAAGGTTTTTCTTCCTTTTTTTGAACAATATATAAAATTGTTTGAAGGATATTTTAAGAGTAAAGGAGATGAAAAACCAGAAGCAACTGCCTTATTATTAGGAAGTTCAATTGATGGTATTTCGCTTGGTTATATAATGATGGGTGGTGATAATTATCCTTTAGAAGAAGTTGTAAATCGATTAATTGAAAAATTTAAATAGTAAATAAAATGAAAATAAATTTGAATGTTGTTTTAATATTGCTTTTTGCATTGATTTCAGGTAATATTTTAGCTCAATATGATATTACAGCTGAAGAGATCATCAAAAGAGCAGATGAAAAGGTGAGGGGAAAAACAAATACATCAACTTTGGAGATGCAAATTATTCGCCCAACCTGGAAAAGATCTGTCACCATGAAGAGCTGGGGTAGAGGTATGGATTATTCAATGACCTATATTACTGCACCTGCAAAAGATAAAGGTCAGGTTTTTATGAAACGAAAAACCGAAATGTGGAACTGGATGCCTTCTATTAGCAGAATGATTAAAATTCCTGCTTCAATGATGTCACAGGGTTGGATGGGATCAGATTATACCAATGATGATATTTTAAAAGAAAGTTCAATAGTTCACGATTATAATCATAAAATTGTGGGTGAAGAAAAAGTGGAAGGTTTTGATACTTATAAAATCGAAATGATACCCAAAGAAGAGGCTGCTGTTGTTTGGGGAAAAATTTATAAATGGATTAGTAAAGATGATGAATATATTCAGGTAAAGTCAGAATATTATGATGAGGATGATGAATTGGTAAAAAGTGATTTTGCTTATGATTTTAAAAAAATGGATGGTAGACTGATTCCTACCAGAATTGAAATTATACCTGCGGATGAAGAAGGAAAGAAAACAGTATTGTATATACAAGATATTAAATTTGATGTTGATTTACCCGAATCGTTTTTCTCACAACAAAAAATGAAAAAGATTAGATAATTTATGAAGACCATTTTTAAAATAGCCTGGAGAAATATTTGGCGTAATAAAAGGCGTACTTTGATTACGATTGCCTCCATCATGTTTGCCTTATTCTTTGCAATTGTGATGCGAGGTTTTCAAGTTGGTTCTTATGCCAAAATGAAAGAAAATGCTATTGAATCTTATTCGGGTTATATCCAAATTCATAAAAAGGGATATTGGGATGACAAGAATATCAATAATATTTTTGAATTTGATCAACAAAAAATTAATGACCTTGAATCTGATCCAAGAATTAATGTTGTAATTCCTAGGCTGGAGTCTTTTGCTTTGGCTTCTTCCGGGGATGCTACTAAAGGAGTAGCAGTAATGGGAATTTCTCCTGAAAAGGAAAATAATATGACCAAAATAAAATCATATCTACAGAAAGGTGATTTTATTAATGCTGATGATAGATCTGTTTTGGTAGCTGAAGAATTAGCTAAATTCTTAAAAATAAATATTAATGATACTTTAGTTTTGTTCTCTTCTGGCTATCACGGAGCAACAGCTGCAGGATTATTTCATGTGAAAGGGATATTAAAACTACCGATTCCTGAAATGAATAGAAGAACTGTTTATTTATCAATAACAGAAGCTCAAAACTTTTTTAGTACCGGAGAGCAATTTACTGCTTTAGCATTTGATGTGGATAATTTGGATGATGTAAATAATATTGAACAAGAATTAAGGTTGAGTATTGATCAGGATAAATACGAAGTGATGGGTTGGGAAGTAATGAATAAAGAGTTGCTTCAAATGATTGAATCTGATAATGCAGGAGGATTAATAATGATAGCTATTTTATATATGGTAATTGCTTTTGGAATTTTAGGTACTGTTTTAATGATGACCAATGAAAGGATAAGAGAATTTTCAATGATGATCTCTATTGGCATGCAAAAAAAGAAGTTGATAATGGTAGTTATTCTTGAATTGATCTTTTTAACAATTTTAGGTGTAATTGCCGGTATTATTATTAGTCTGCCACTGATGATCTATTTTTTTTATAACCCGATAAAGTTTACAGGTGAAGTAGTAGAAGCGATGAAAGATTTTAATTTTGAACCGATCATGCCTATGAGTATGGATGTGCAAATATTTATATATCAGGCAATTGTAATTATGATTATTAGCTTGATTGCAATGTATTATCCAATATTAAAAATATTGAAGTTAAATATTGTAAAAGGCTTAAAATCTTAAATTATGATGTTATTAAAAATAGCCTGGCGGAACATTTGGAGAAGTAAAACCCGTAGTGCAGTTGTGATCTTTGCAATTGCCTCAGGTTTGGTTGGTGGATTGTTTGCTTCAGCCTGGATGAGCGGTATGGCAAATCAAAGAGTTGTAAATACATTTTCTATAGAAACAGCTCACATTCAATTACATCATCCGAATTTTGCAGATAATTTTGATGTGAAAAATACCATAACATCCACGGAAGATAAATTAACAGAAATATCAAAAATTGAAGGTGTAAAAGCTGTAACGAGCAGATTAAAAGTTTCAGCAATGGCTGCAACTGCCAATAAAAACATGGGAGTTGTTATTGTAGGTATTAATCCAGAAACTGAAAAGGAAGTTTTTGGTTTGTATAAAAAGGTTGATTCTACATCAGGAGATTTCTTTGTATCAAAAAAGAAAAATGCTATTGTAATTTCTAAGGCATTGGCAAAAGAACTCAAAGTAAAAATAAAATCAAAAATAGTATTAACTTTTCAGGATTATAACGGTAAAATTACTGGTGCAGCTTTTAAGGTGATCGGTATGTTTAAAACAGATAATAATCCCTGGGATAAAATGCATGTTTTTGTTAGGGATGATGATTTGAGGAAAGTTGTGGAAATTCCGAAAGGACAATGTCATGAAATTGATATTTTACTCAATGATTATGAGCAGGCAAGTGTAATTTCAGCAGAAATTCAAAAAAAATACCCCGAAATTCTAAGTGAAGATTGGTCTGAAATTCAACCATATTTAAGTTTTATTACTGAATATATGGATATATATATGGGCGTATTTATGATCATTATATTGGCTGCTCTTGGATTTGGAATTGTTAATACCATGCTTATGGTAATTTTAGAACGTACCAAAGAATTAGGTATGTTAATGGGAATTGGGATGAACAAAAAACGAATTTTTTTGATGATCATGTTTGAAACGATCCTTTTAGCTTTGGTTGGCGCTTTTGTAGGTGAAATTATAAGTATGTTCCTGATTAATTATTTTGGTAAAGTTGGTATTAATATTTCATCATTGGCAGAAGGTTTGGAATCAGTTGGGTATAGCGCCATATCTTATCCAATGTTAGAGTCTTACAGATATTTACAAATCACAATTTTGGTTATCCTTACAGGAATAGTTGCGTCTATCTATCCTGCTATCAAAGCATTAAAATTAAATCCTGCTGAGGCGATCAGAACACTATAAAATTATAAATAAGAAAGACAATGAGTGTTATTAAAGTTAGTAATCTTACAAAAACCTATACCGATACAGAGGTTCCTGTTCATGCGGTAAACGGAATCGATCTAACATTTGAAAAAGGAGAATTTGCTGCAATTGTAGGGCCGTCAGGATCAGGAAAAACCACGCTATTAAATATGATTGGTGGATTGGAAAAATCAACTTCAGGTTCGGTTGAGGTACATGGTCAGGATATTTCTGAACTATCTTCCGGTAAATTGATCGACTTTAGGTTGAACAATATAGGATTTGTTTTTCAGGCCTATAATTTAATTCCGGTTTTAACCGCCAAAGAAAATGTTGAATTTATCATGCAACTTCAAAACTGGGATAAAACTAAAATGAATGAACGAACCATTACCATTTTAGAATCCGT
>JAUVCP010000334.1 GCA_030590765.1 Flavobacteriaceae bacterium
AATATTTTCCACTAATTCGGGTTTCTTTGATCAATGGATTAAATCCAAGTATTGTAAGAGACAGAGTTGCTTTTGAGCATTTGACACCACTATTTCCAACGGAAAAGTTTAATCTTGCAGAAAAAGGTAGCAATTTATCTACACGAATAATTGACCTTTTTTCTCCAATAGGAAAAGGGCAAAGAGGAATGATTGTTGCACAACCTAAAACAGGTAAAACTATTTTATTAAAGGATATTGCCAATGCAATTGCGTCTAATCATCCTGATGTTTATCAAATTATTTTATTGATTGATGAACGCCCGGAAGAAGTTACAGATATGCAAAGGAACGTTAAAGGTGAAGTAATTGCCTCTACGTTTGATGAGTCTGCTGACAAACACGTACGTGTTGCCAATATTGTTTTAGATAAAGCAAAACGTTTGGTTGAATGTGGTCATGATGTTGTAATTCTTTTAGATTCTATCACCCGTTTGGCAAGAGCTTACAATACTGTGGCACCTGCATCCGGTAAAATATTATCTGGTGGTATTGATGCAAATGCTTTGCATAAACCAAAAAGATTCTTTGGTGCTGCCAGAAATATTGAAAACGGGGGTTCTTTAACCATTATATCAACTGCCTTAACAGAAACTGGTTCAAAAATGGATGAAGTAATTTTTGAAGAATTTAAAGGAACTGGTAATATGGAATTACAGTTGGATAGAAATATTTCAAACAGACGAATTTATCCTGCAATTGATCTGGTTAAATCAAGTACACGTAAAGATGACCTGTTACATGATGCTAAAACAGTACAACGCATGTGGGTTTTACGTAAATATCTTGCAGATATGAACCCAATTGAAGGTATGGAATTTGTACGTGACAAAATTAAATACACCAATAGCAATGATGAATTTTTAATGTCGATGAACGGATAAATTAAAAGTAATCTATTCTAATTATTAAAAGCCAGATGTTTTATGCATCTGGCTTTTTTTATTCATCAATAATGTTAAAACTATTTGATTAGATTTCAATATATTTACATTTTTGACGGAATTTTCCTGCTATTCTAAACAATAAAGCTCATGCAAAAAAATTTCTTTTTTTTTCTTGTCATATTTGTTTTTCAAACAAATGCCCAAGAATTATTAAAGTTTCAAGTTGATGCAGGTTTTTATAACAGAATTGATTGCCCAATTTATATTCAAATTCCTCCTTCTCTGTCAGGAATGAAAGCAAAGGATATTCAATTGGTTGAATTAGTCAATAATTCAAATATGCTTATGCCTTCTCAATTTGATACTGATGAATCTGGCAAACTTTGGTTTATTTTGAATGGCTATACACCAAAACAAACAACACGAAGGTTTGCAATCCTCAAAAAAACAAGCAAAATTAAATACCAGCAAATATATTTAAGTAAAAAAGATGGGTCTTTACTTTTAAAACACAACAAAAAGCCCATATTAAATTACCGATACAAAATAGCTTTTCCTCCAAAAGGAGTGAATGAAAGATATAAAAAATCAGGATTTATTCATCCTCTATGGTCACCTGATGGTGAGATTCTAACCAGAATACAACCTCCAGATCATTACCATCATTATGGTATATGGGGACCATGGACAAAAACACATATTCAAGAGCGAGAAGTAGATTTTTGGAATTTGGCCAAAGGGCAAGGAGCGGTCTTATTTAAGAACTTTAAATATGAATTTCAAGGAGACGTGTTTAGCGGGTTTACCGCCATTCAAGAACATCTTGATTTTGGTGCAAAATCTAAGAATCAGGTAGCAATTAGCGAAGAATTAGAAATAAAAGTTTGGAATTTGAAAACTAATAATATATGGCTCATTGATTATAGTTCTCACATTGTAAGTCCACTTAAGTCAGGTATCCTTTTTGATGCTTATCGCTATGGAGGAGGCCTTGGTTTTCGAGCAACTGAAAAATGGGACAAAACTAATACCACCGTTCTCACTTCTGAAAATAAAGATAGGCTGACAGCAGATGGTAGCAGAGCCAAATGGGCTATAATAGAAGGAGCTACAAAGACTAAAGAAGGAAGAAGTGGTATACTTTTTATGAGTTTTCCAAAAAACAGACAACACCCTGAACCCATGAGGGTATGGCCTGCAGATGCCAATAATGGCAGAGGAAATATGTTTTTTGAATTCTGCCCAATACGTCACAAAGAATGGGTCATTGAGAGCCATAAAAAATATAGTTTAAATTATAGAATATTAGTCTTTGAAGGGACTTTGACCACAGAACAAGCTGAAATATATTGGCAAAGTTTTGCTAACCCACCAAAAATCATATTAGAATAATAATATTAACAATAAAGTCATGAGAAAACTAATCATTATTTTACTAAGTTTCATTACAACTTTTAGTTTATATGCTGAGGTTAATAAAAATAAAGAAATCCGTATTTTGATATACACCAAGAATGGAAAAGGATATGTACACAAAAATATTCCCGCTAGTATAAAAGCCTTAGAAGAAATATGCGCAATGGAAAATATAAAAACAGATGCCAGCGAAGATCCTGCTATTTTTACAGATAATAATCTGAAAAAGTATGATGCTATTATTTTTTCAAATACAAACAATGATGTATTTGATACAGAAGAGCAGAAAAAAGCCTTTCAAAAATTTATTCGTAATGGAGGAGGGTTTATAGGGATTCATTCCGCTAATGCTGTCGAACGTCAATGGCCTTGGTATTGGGCTCTAGTTGGTGGAAAATTTATTCGTCATGCACCACATCAGAAATTTGATGTTATCGTTACAGATAAGAATCACCCTTCTACTGAATTCTTGAGTGAAAAATGGCATGTAGAAGATGAGTGTTACTATTCAAACCATCTAAATCCGGATATCCATATATTACTCTCAGCAGATTTGACAACAATTGAAGATAAAGATAAATCAATCTATCCCGGTGATGTTTTTGGAAACTATTTTCCTTTGTGCTGGTCGCATCAGTTTGAAGGAAGTCATCAATGGTTTACTGCTTTGGGACATGATGCCCATACTTATGACAACCCAACCTTTAGAAAACACTTACGTGGAGGAATTTTATGGGTTTTAGACTTAAAATAATAATCCACTTAATCAAAATATGAAACGTAGAAATTTTATTAAAAAAACAGTTGTCGGAAGTGCAGGAGCTTTTATAGTACCTACGATCTTACCTTCAAATATTTTTGGAAAAAGTACAGCTAACAGCAAGATCAATATTGGTCAGATAGGTTGTGGTCGCATAGCAAGAGATCATGATATGCCAGGTGTAATGCAATATAACAATGCCCGACTTATTGCCGTTTGTGATGTTGATAGTAATCGAATGAAAGATG
>JAUVCP010000365.1 GCA_030590765.1 Flavobacteriaceae bacterium
TACTACTGGTATACAAAAAAAGTAAGAAAAGCATATCCATACGCTAAACTGGCATCTGATAAAATGACGGAATTGAATTTATCACTCGATTCGATCCAATCAAAAAGGAAAAGAAGAAAACACATCAAAAAAGTACAGAAATATCTGGAAGGAGAATTTACCGATCAGTTAAAAAAAATGACGAGAACAGAAGGTCGTATTTTAATAAAACTGATCAACCGGCAAACGGGGGAAACAATGTATACACTTATCAAAGACTACCGCAGTGGTTTAAAAGCATTTATGTACAATACTTCAGCAAAGTTTTTTAAACTCAATTTAAAGAACGAATATCAACCACAAGAAATTGAATTGGATTTTTTAGTGGAAGATATTTTACAACGGGCTTTTATTGATGGTGCATTAGAAAAACAGGGACCTTATAAACCAATTGATTATTTTGAATTGCAAAATCATTGGAAAAATATGTCTGTTATTGATGTAATCAACGATTATATTGAAAAATACAAATAATTATTCAGGCAAGGAGGATGCATTTGGATCAACTGTATGATCTACGTCTTTAAATTCTTCTAAAATAGAATCTATCTTACTGTCTATGAATTTTTTATCTGTATTATATTTTACAGCCAAAGACTCCTGACCTGGCATTTGTTCAATCATCAATGTAGAAGAAGGAAATGCAAATTCTACTCCTAAAGCAGCAGCCAGTTTCACAATAGAAATATGCAATCTATGCCTTGAGGATTGTTCATCTCCCCAATCTAATTTTTTAAAAAATACATTGACCATGATTTCCAGGGAAGAATCACCAAAACCGGTAAATTCCACATTAAAAGACTCACTTCTGGTATCTGGATGTTCAATTATTATTTTTCTAATACCTTGCACAAAAGCCTCGATCAATTCGGGTGGAGTATCATATCTTATTCCAAGATCAGTTTGATATCTTCTGTACAATCTTAAACCCTTATTATTGATCTCCATTTCAGAAACCTTACTATTAGGAATTTGAAAAATAGAAGTATCTGCCGCACGTACACGGGTTGATCTTATACCAACATATTCCACAGTTCCTTCTATTCCGCCAATCACCACCCAATCACCTATATGAAATGGTTTATCTAAAAATATATTCAAAGTTCCTATTAAATTCTTAACAGAATCCTGTGCTGCAAAAGCCAGGGCGATACCTCCAATAGAAGCACCTGCTAAAACAGTGGTAGGATTCACACCAAAGATGGTTAAAATCTTAAAAAAACCAATTAAAACTATGATGCCATTAATAAATTTGTTTACAATTGGTGCCAGCTGTCTATCTAATCTAGATCTTGAATCTTTATTAATATCATTATATAAACTTACAAACAGCTTTATAAACGTAAGCACAATCATTATCCAAAAAATTGTTTCAGCCACTTTTAGTCCGATAATAACAAAACTATTTAGGTTTAATAATTGCAGTGAAGGAAAGATTCTTTGTATAAACCTAACCAAAAGAATAAATACAATGGGCCTTGTTAATTCCTTTAATATTTTAAATGATTGATAACTTCTTTTTCTTTCAAATAGTTTTACAATTTTTTTAAGTAAAAAAAGTACTATTGGCCTTAAAATATAAAATAACAAGACGGTTATAATAATCAACAACACAAAAGTTATTGGTTGCCATATCAAAACACCTAAAACAGTTGCTTTAAAAAATCTAGGGAATTTTTCTCCTATCCATGCCAATTGTGATGGAAAAAGTCTATTGTAAATTACATCTATCTTTTTAATTGTATTTTCTGAATAATACCACCTACTACCTATTTTTTCCACATAAATATCCGGGAATCTAAGAGGAAATGGTGCATATCTGTGTAATGATTTTTCAATTCTTTGAGATGAAACCATTACAGTGTCTAAATAATTAGCATTTGTTGGAACATTTGTAAAGTCTATTATCAATCCCATTCCATCCAATACCTTCTTTATCCTTATTGCCTTTATATTGGCTTCTTTTTTAGGCAATCCTCTTATGGTTGCTGACGCCTTAGAAACATTATAACTATCTGGCATCAAGAAATATATATGCGTGTAAAGAGTTGCATTCGGATTTCTTAGATCAACTTTTACAGTTCCCTGTGCAAAGCTAAAACCAGATACAAAGACTAATAAATATAGTAGTTTTTTCATTTAACAAAAATAACAAAATCAAATCAATTATCTTTTCTTCCTTTTCGGTTTATTTAAAACACTTGTATAACCTTTATTTTGTTTTGATTTTTTATGACTTCGATTAGAATCGGAATTATTCTTCTTTTGAGATTTACCTTTTCGGTAGCTATTGCCAGTACTTAATAATTTTTCAACCAGATCATTTCTTTGAACTTTTTGCAAAGTGTTTTTAATCCAATTGAAATTTTCTCTTTTATACCAAAAAAAGAATTTGTGCTGCTCATCACGATCTTTCTTTGTTTTAGAAACATATACCTTCTTTAAAGTATATGGATGATAACCACTGTAATAAATCACTGTTGCAACGGTCATTGGTGTTGGTGTAAAACCTTGAACCTGCTCCAGTTGAAACCCCATATCCTTAGTCTCAGCAGCCAAATTAGCCATATCTTCCAACTCACAGGCAGGATGACTGGAAATAAAATAAGGAATCAACTGTAAGTTCAACCTCTTCATATTATTGATCTTATCAAAGGTCTTTTTAAACATATGAAAATAGGAAAAAGATGGTTTTCGCATTAACTTTAAAACAGAATCTGAAGTATGTTCTGGGGCAACTTTTAATCTTCCAGAAACGTGTTTGGTCATTACTTCTTCAGTATATTCTTCCAGCTCTTTTGGATCGGCATTTTTATTAAATTCTGGTACCAACATATCATAACGAATACCGCTACCAATAAATGATTTTTTAATCTTTGGATGCTTATCTACTGCTTGGTATATTTCAGTTAAAGGTTTA
>JAUVCP010000097.1 GCA_030590765.1 Flavobacteriaceae bacterium
ATTTTTGCCAAACAATTAATTCTTTATATGATTTGATAGAGCTCATTTTCTCTTCGCTATTCCCTTTTCGCTAACTATTTATAAGAACGTTGTTTCAATTCAATATCTTTAAACTCTAACTCTTCCTTATGCAATACTGCATCTGCCGGTTCTCCTTTATATTCCCAGGCAGATACATAAGCGTAATCCTTATCATTACGTTTTGCTTCACCTTTTTGTAATCCTTCCGTTTCTACTGATTCTTCACGGAAATGACCTCCACAAGATTCATTTCTACCTAAAGCATCTTTTGCGAAAAGTTCTCCCAGTTCCAAGAAATCTGCAACCCTTCCAGCTTTTTCTAATTCTGGGTTCATTTCATTTGCTTCACCGGGAACTTTTACTTCTTTCCAGAATTCTTCACGGATGGCTTTGATTTCAGCCATTGCTTCTTTTAGACCTTTTTCATTTCGTGCCATTCCGACTTTTTCCCACATTACTTTTCCAAGTTTTTTATGGAAATAATCAACTGATTTTGTCCCTTTATTATTGATAAAGAAATCTATTTTATCTTTAACATCCTTTTCAACGGCATCAAACTCAGGAGTATCTGTAGGTATTTTACCTGTACGTATTTCATTCGACAAATAATCACCAATGGTATAAGGCAACACAAAATATCCATCTGCCAGACCTTGCATCAGGGCAGAAGCACCTAAGCGGTTAGCGCCATGATCCGAAAAATTAGCTTCTCCTATACAATACAACCCTTCCACAGTAGTCATTAAATTATAATCCACCCAAACGCCACCCATGGTATAATGTGTAGCAGGATATATCATCATAGGAGTGACATATGGATTTTCATCAACAATTTTTTCATACATCTGAAAAAGGTTACCATATTTTTCTTCTATGATATTTCTTCCTAATTCTGTGATTTTTTCTTTGGAAGCATTTTCAATACTATGAATTTTTGCTTGCTCTTTTCCGTATCGCTCTATAGCGGATGCAAAATCTAAAAATACAGCTTCTCCAGTTGCATTCACACCATAACCAGCATCACAACGTTCTTTAGCAGCACGCGAAGCAACATCACGAGGCACCAAATTACCAAAGGCCGGATACCTTCTCTCCAGGTAATAATCTCTATCTGCTTCAGCAATATCAGTAGGTTTTAATTTTCCTTGCTGAATTGCCTTTGCATCTTCTATTTTTGCAGGAACCCAAATTCGACCATCATTTCTTAAGGACTCAGACATCAAGGTTAATTTAGACTGATAATCTCCACTTCTTGGAATACAAGTTGGGTGAATTTGCGTAAAACAAGGGTTTGCAAAATAGGCGCCTTTTTTATGAATTTTCCATGCTGCAGTTGCATTAGAACCCATTGCATTCGTAGATAGAAAATAAACATTTCCATAACCTCCTGTTGCAATTACAACAGCATGCGCTGAATGACGTTCAATCTCACCGGTAATTAAATTACGGGCAATAATACCCCGCGCTTTTCCTTCCACTTTTACAACGTCTAACATTTCATGACGATTATACATTTCAATTTTACCACGAGCGATCTGACGATTCATCGCTGAATAAGCTCCTAAAAGTAATTGTTGTCCTGTTTGCCCCTTTGCGTAAAAAGTCCGGGATACTAATACTCCACCAAAGGAACGATTATCTAATAATCCTCCATAATCACGTGCAAAAGGTACGCCTTGCGCAACACATTGATCGATGATATTAGATGAAACTTCTGCTAACCGATATACATTTGCCTCTCTAGAACGATAATCTCCACCTTTTACGGTGTCATAGAATAAACGATAATTAGAATCACCATCTCCCATATAGTTCTTTGCTGCATTAATTCCGCCCTGAGCGGCAATAGAATGTGCCCTACGTGGTGAATCCTGATAAGCAAAGGCTTTAACATTATAACCTAATTCCGCCAAAGTTGCTGCAGCTGAGCCCCCGGCAAGTCCGGTACCTACAACGATAATATCGATATTACGTTTATTTGCCGGGTTTACAAGGTTAATTTTATCTTTATAAGTAGTCCATTTATCTTTAATCGGACCTTTTGGTTCTTTTGAATCTAATGCCATAATTATTTGATATTAAGCAAAGTAAAAATAAATTGCAATAATTGAAAAACCTAAAGCAATAAAGTAGCTAAAAGCCATTCCTAAATTTTTTACATATTTTAAATATTTTGGAGCCCTTGCTCCTATGCTGGTAAAAGCTGATTGAAATCCGTGACTTAAATGAATACCCAACAATACAAAGGCAATTGCATAGATAAGTACATAGATTGGGTTTTTAAACAATTGTGTTACCAACTCATAATCATCATGCACTTCTCCAAATTTAATTTGAACAAAAAAATCTTTTAAATGCAATAAGATAAATAACAATACCAATATCCCTGTATAAATCATATTTCGAGAAGCCCATCCTGAATTTGCCGCTGCATTATTTTTTGCATATTTGATTGGTCTGGAAGCCCTATTTTTAAGCTCTAACCAAATTCCCATAATAATATGAAAAATGAACCCTGCTGCCAAAACATATTGCATTACCTGAATTACTGGATTAGTTGCCATAAAATGGGATGCTCCGTTAAAAGTATCCTTACTTATAAACAAAGTTAAATTTACTCCCAAATGAACCAATAAAAAAGTTATCAAGAAAAGTCCGGACAATGACATCACAACTTTTCTACCTACTGATGAAGATAAAAATCCACTCATTATTAATTGTTTTATTTTATAGAGAAACAAATATAATCAATGCTTTTAGGAAAGCAATTATTAACTGATATCAATCATTTATTTAGACTAATTATAAATAATATATTGATTTTTTGTATGATAAAAATCATATTTGAATTTGTTCTACATTCATTACTTTTGTAAAGTTAATTTAAAAATAAAGCCTTATGGCATTTAAAAAAGGATTATTTAAGACATCTGTTGGACGAAAAAACCTGATGGCTGTAACCGGACTTTTCATTATCTTTTTCCTGATCATACACCTAGTGGGGAATTTGATCTTAATTTTACCAGACTCATTTTTTCCAATTGAATTTTGGGGAAATGTTGCTAATCAGCATGATATGTACAATGCTTATTCGCATTTCTTGGTGCATTTTTGGCCAATCACCGTAGTTGCATGGATTTTATATGCTGCAATTGCATTGCATATATTTGATGCTGCACTAATCACTTGGGATAATTGGAAAGCAAATGGAGAAAAATATCAGGTAGTTGATAACTCATCAAGCTCTTGGATATCTAGAAATATGGGGCTTTTAGGAGTTACTATAGGTGCTTTTATAGTAATGCATATGGCTCAATTTTGGTTACAATACAAGGTGTTGAAAATTGAACACGATCTTTATAATTTAGTAATAGAAACATTCAAAGTATGGTGGATGGTAGTACTTTATGAAATAGGTATCATAGCTTTTGGATTACATATTATTCATGGTATTGAGAGTGCACATCGCTCCTTAGGTCTTTATCCTGAAAAGGCAATGAACGTCATAAAGGTTATTGCTTTGTGGTTCTCATTGATCATGGCCGTGTTATATGCAATCATCCCTATCATTCTTTACTTCAAATAAAAAAATTATGGCTCTTAACGCAAAAATTCCGGAAGGACCTTTAAAAGATAAATGGCAAAATTATCTGGATAAAACCAATATAGTAAATCCTGCAAATCGCAAGAAATTAGACGTTATTGTTGTAGGTGGTGGATTATCTGGTGGTGGTGCAGCTGCATCTTTAGCTGAATTAGGTTACAATGTAAAAGTATTCTTTTTTCAGGATTCTGCTCGTCGTTCACATTCAGTAGCGGCACAGGGTGGTGTAAACGCCGCCAAGAATTACAAAAATGATGGTGATACCATTTACAGAATGTTTTATGATACTGTAAAAGGTGGAGATTATAGATCACGTGAAGCAAATGTGTACAGAATGGCTGAATGTTCAGTTGATCTGATAGATCATATGACAGCACAGGGGGTACCATTTGGTAGGGAGTACAGTGGTTATTTAAGCAACCGGTCTTTCGGTGGAGTATTGGTTTCCCGTACTTTTTATGCTCGTGGTCAGACGGGTCAGCAATTATTGTTGGCTACCTATCAGGCAATGATGAAACAGGTTAAAAAAGGCACATTAACTCAGTACAGTCGCCATGAAATTTTAGACCTTGTTGTTGTTGACGGCAAAGCAAGAGGTGTGATCGTAAGAGATCTAATTACAGGAAAAATTGAAAGACACTCAGCACATGCTGTAGTTTTAGGAACTGGTGGGTTTGGAAAGATCTTTTACCTTTCCACATTAGCAATGAACTCCAATGGGTCGGCAACATGGCGTGCTCATAAAAAAGGTGCTTATTTTGCAAATCCTTCATGGACACAAATTCACCCAACTGCCTTACCTCAGGCAGGAGAACATCAGTCAAAACTGACTCTAATGTCAGAATCACTACGGAATGATGGTCGTATCTGGGTGCCTAAAAAGAAAGATGATGATAGAGAACCGGGAGATATTCCTGCAGAAGATAGGGATTATTACTTGGAACGTCGCTATCCAGCTTTCGGTAACTTGGTACCTCGTGATGTTGCATCACGTGCCGCTAAAGAAAGAATGGATGCCGGTCATGGTGTTGGTCCTCTAAAAAATGCTGTATATCTTGATTTTAAAACAGCAATTGACAAATTGGGTGTTGATACTATTAAAGAGCGTTATGGAAATCTTTTTACCATGTACCGTAAAATCACAAATATAGACGCTTATAAAGAACCTATGAAGATTGCTCCTTCGGCACATTTCTCCATGGGAGGACTATGGGTAGATTATGAATTGCAAACAACCATACCAGGTTTATACGCTGTTGGTGAAGCAAATTTTGCAGATCATGGTGCTAACCGTTTAGGTGCGAATTCTCTTTTACAGGCATCTGTAGATGGTAACTTTATTTTACCAAATACTATTTCTAATTATCTTTCCAATGAAATCCGTACGGGAAAAATCTCAACAGATACTCCTGAATTTGAGGAGGCTGAAAAAGCCGTAAAAGCACAATTGGAAAAGATCTTAGCAATCAAAGGAGATATGCCTGTTGACAGGATTCATCGTAGATTAGGTAAGGTAATGTTCAAGGAGGTGGCGATGTCAAGAAATGAAAAAGGCATGAAATGGGCGGTCGAAGAGATTAGAAAACTCCGTAATGAATTCTGGACAAATGTTGCTGTAGCCGGAGATGCTGAAGGAATGAATTCTGAGCTTGAAAAAGCGGGAAGACTTGCAGATTATTTAGAGATTGCAGAGTTAATGGCAGTAGATGCTTTAAGCAGAAATGAAAGCTGTGGAGCTCACTTCCGTGAAGAATACCAAACAGAGGATGGTGAAGCAGTTCGAGATGATGTAAACTTTATGTATTCCGCAGCATGGGAATGGATGCAGGGAAAAGACTGGAAATTACATAAAGAGCAATTAGAATTTAAGGATATAGAAGTTAAAACACGAAGTTATAAATAGTAGTGAAATATTAGTAGTGAGTATTTAGTTTTCTCACTACTTAATACTCATTACTCATTACTAAATATCATGAATATAACGTTAAAAATATGGCGACAGGAAGGCGCCCAAGATAAAGGTAAATTAGTAACCTACAAATTGTCTGATATAAGTGAAGACATGTCTTTCTTAGAAATGTTAGATGTACTCAATGAACAACTCGCCGTAAAAGGAGAAAGAGCTGTTGAATTTGATCATGATTGTCGTGAAGGTATTTGTGGACAATGTTCACTAGTAATCAACGGTAAAGCCCATGGTCCGGAAGAACATTTTACAACCTGCCAAACACATATGCGCTCATTTGATGATGGTGATATACTTACCATTGAGCCATTTAGAGCAAATTCATTTCCTGTAATAAGAGATCTAAAAGTTGACCGAACTTCTATGGATCGAATTATTCAGGCGGGTGGTTATATCTCTTCCTTTACAGGGATGGCTCCAGAGGCAAATTCAATTCCTATTCATCACGATATGGCCGAAAGTGCTTTTGACAGTGCTGCCTGTATTGGCTGTGGTGCCTGTATTGCGACTTGTAAAAATTCTTCAGGTGCATTGTTCTTATCTGCAAAAGTAGCACATTTGGCTAAACTTCCGCAAGGAAAAGTAGAAAGAGCCGAACGTGTTGTTTTTATGGTAAATGCCCATGATGATGAAGGCTTTGGTAGTTGTACAAATACCGGTGCTTGTGCAGTGATTTGTCCTCAGGAAGTTCAATTATTAGATATTGCCAGAATGAACTATGAGTTCAACAGATCATTGTGTACAGTAGAAAAATAAATGCAATTCTTATAATAAGTAACAAAAGAGTCTTTTTTAAGGCTCTTTTTGTTTTTTAGAGATAATAATTAAAGTCGTTTGATTTTAGTTATATTTACTGCTAGAAAAACCAAGTGAATGTCATCAAATAAAAAGCATACTTTAAATCCAACTAAATGGATTGAATTATATGCTGATTACTTATTCAATTATACAATTACCCGAGTTAACAACCATGATATTGCAAAAGATCTGGTTCAGGAAACTTTTTTTTCTGGAATTAAAGGTCAAAATAATTTTAGAGGTCAAGCATCTGAACGAACCTGGCTAATCTCCATTCTTAAGCGAAAAATAATCGATCATTACAGAAAGATAAATTCTGCAAAGGGAAAAAAAGAAGTTAGAATGAGCTTTTATACAGATGGTGAAAGAAAAGGAAACTGGATTGAAGAATCTGTTCCACAAAACTGGACAAATGAGGCAGAAAAAAGTATTGAAAACGATGAACTTAAAAGTGTTTTAAACAAATGTATCGATCATTTACCTGATAAATATAGAATGGTTTTTTTATTAAAAACTATACAGGAATATGAAACAGAAGAAATTTGTAATGAATTAGGAATCACCTCGTCAAATTTGTGGGTGATCATACATAGGGCAAGGGTACAACTAAGAAAATGTATTGAAGAAAACTGGTTTAATAATTAAGGATTATGAGTAAAAAATTTATGATCAGCTGTGACGAAGCAACGGCAATTTGCGACAAAAACCAATATGGAGAGGCAAGCAGATGGGATAAATTAAGATTAAATTTTCATTTATTACTTTGCAAACATTGTAAAGCTTATTCAAAACAAAATAACATTATTTCAAAAATGTTGGGTAATTATTTGGATACTTGTGACGGTTCCAAACACTTATCAAATGAGGAAAAAAAAGTTTTAGATATCAAACTTCATGAAGCAATGAAGAAAAAATAAGTCCTTAAAATAATATACCAGCGGCATTGAGAAATCATTGCCGCTTTTTTTTATCTTTGAATTGCAGTAGTTTTCATCCTTAAAAAAGCATTTTACACCTGTATTATAGAATAAATATGAATTTTTTAT
>JAUVCP010000247.1 GCA_030590765.1 Flavobacteriaceae bacterium
AGAAGATGAAAAGCCGGCTGCCAGACGTTTAAAACGAATGTTAAACGATATGGGTATGGAAGTACAAACCATGTTACATTCTGTTGAAGAATCCATTCAATGGTTTTTACAAAATGAACATCCTGATTTGATATTGTTAGATATTCAATTATCGGATGGTTTGTCTTTTGAGATCTTTAAAGAAGTGAGTATTGAAAGCAACATTATTTTTACAACTGCCTATGATGAATATGCCTTAAAGGCTTTTAAATTAAATAGTATTGATTATTTGCTAAAGCCTATAGACGATGATGAACTGAGAACTGCTATTGATAAGTATCACAAATATTCAATGAAAAAGAATAACCTGCATTTTGATTTGGATGAGATCAAAAATCTTTTGGTAAATCCGTTGGATAGAGACTATAAAAAAAGGTTTACGATCAAAGTGGGGCAGCATTTAAAAATAGTAAATACTAAATCAATTGAATGTTTTTATAGTGAGAATAAAGCAACTTTTTTACATACTGTAGTTGGAAATAATTATATTTTAGATGATGCGCTGGAGCAAATTGAAGAGCAACTTGACCCAACAAAGTTTTTTAGAGTTAGCCGTAAATTTATTGTAAACATGGATTTTATCAAAGATATCATTTCCTATACAAACAGTAGGTTACAAGTAAAATTAGAGCATTTTAATGAATTTGATATCATTGTAAGTCGTGAAAAGGTTAGAGATTTTAAAATCTGGCTGGAGTAATACTTTCTTAGGAATTAATTATTTCAAAAAAGCTAAAAACATTGCTTCCATACTTTTTTGATTTTTCAAAAGTAGGGTTTTGTGATAGATCAGTTTTTTTAGAATGTTCAACTATTAAAATACCATCTTTATTTAAAAGTTTATGATCAAATACCAGATCCACTATTTTTTGAAATTTTTCTTGAGGAAAATCATATGGTGGATCAGCAAAAATAACATCAAATTTAGAGTTGGTTTTTTCTAAAAAAGAAAAAGCATCACTTTTTATGATCTGAATTCCAAGATCTAATTCATTATTGGTCTTTTCTAAAAACCTTATACAACCCTGATGCAGATCTACACAGGTTACTTGTTGGGTGCCTCTGGAAGCAAATTCAAAACCAATGCTTCCAATACCTGCAAAGATATCTAAAACAGATAATTGATCAAAGTAGTAGCGATTGTTTAATGTATTGAACAAGGCTTCTTTTGCCATATCGGTGGTCGGACGTACCGGTAAGTTATTAGGAGCATTAATGCGTCTGCTTTTATGTTTTCCAGAAATGATACGCATTAATATTGGTTTAATAGAGTGTAATACTCTCGCTTAATTTCTTCATTAAAACTATCGCAAAAAGTATATTTTGATCGATTCTCTAAAAGACTGATATTTCTTACATAATTATAGGCAATTTTATAAAATGTATCATCTTTGACAACAGATCCTGAAAGTACCAGTTCAAATTTCTCAGGATTGAAATTCAATTGTTCTGCGGTAAATAAAATATAGTAAATAAAATCTTCCTCTGTTTTATATCTAAATGAATTATACAAAACTAATTTGTTATTTGCAATGGCTACAATTTCAAAGTGCTCATTGTGCAGATCAACAAATAAGTGAGGCCTTTCACTAAATTTATAGGTGTTCAGTAAATTCTCAACCAGTATGGAAGAAAAATGTTTGTATTCAAAACTGCCATATTTTTCGAGCAAAAAGTTGTTTATATTGACAAAAGGGATAAATACATTGAACATATCATGATTCTCAATTTCATCATAAACAATATAATCATTTTTATATGTTTTAGAAGAATATTTAATGTAGCTATTGATATGATTTGGATCAAATAAAGGTTTGGGTACCAAAGTAGATAGGTCGTTTACATGAGAAACATTAACGCTATTATATCTTTTATTTAAAATATCTTCGGTTTTAAAAACAAGCTCTACATTTTTAAGATGCTTTTCAGGTGTTGAAGAACTTTTCTCAAAAGGAATATGTTTAATTAAGTTAACCTCATTGGTATTTTTATCAATGACGCAAAAAGAAAATCCATCCAAACTAAGTTGGATGGATAAGTGATTATCTTTAGATTCGTTAAAATCTACAGTATTATTAATTATCTGCACTTTCTTTAATGCCATCATAAAAAGGAGGCCAATTTCCATTTGAATTAACTTCTTCCATTGATCCAACCGAAATATATGCGCCTGGTATGTTAATACCACCTAATGTTTCATTTTCTTGCCTGATCAAATCTTTATCTAATCCATGTAAAACAACTTCTTTAGCTACTTTAGCTTCAAAAACTGAAGTTTTAACACCTTGAACCTTTTCAACTACACCTGATTTTAATTCAAACTTGGCATCAGTTCCTGGAACGCTCATCATATTTTTATAATCTCTTCCTTTAAAACGATCAATAACAGGTTCAAATCCAACGGTATCAACAACTCTTTTTTCAACATCAATTGTAATTCTACCTCTTTGTTCGGTTACTACTATATTTTTTATTTCAGTAATAGCAAAATTGGCAGTATCTATAAAACTAATTAAAGTTTGTGAATTTGAGGTGAATTTCCTGTTTACTTCTGCATATGCAATTTCTGCATCTCTAATTGTTTTGAGGTTTTCAATTACCTTAGCATATCTTTCCTTTTTAACTTTGTTAAATTTAATTGGAGCCATTATGCTATTGTATATCTTGTAGCCTAGAAAAATAATAACAACCCACAATGCTATTGATAGTATTGGTCGTAGTTTGTTCGGTAATTTATTTACAATTAAGTAAGCTAATCCAGCTACTGCAAGTATAGCTACAATAATTATTAAAATATTAGTCATTTTTTAATATGTTTAAATTAGGTAAAAGCAAATCTACAAAATTTTTTGTTTCTCAAAAGTAATTATTTTATATTATATGCTAAAATTTTTAAACTATATTTTTTTTTTGCAATATTTTAAAACCTATATCTCTTTTGATTATGTACAAATATGGCTATTATGAGATTAATTCTTTATAGTTTTGTGATCAGTACTTATAAGAGATACAATGATTGATAATGCATCTGTTTTTTATTCTAAATTAATTCAACAATTTCCTTTTTCTCCAACTGTGAGGCAGGATGAGTTATTGAACAGAATATCATATTTTGTTCTAAGCAAGGATATTAAGGAATTGTTTTTATTAAAAGGATATGCCGGAACAGGTAAAACTACAATTATTAGTACTCTTGTAAATAATTTATGGAGAACCGGTCATAAAGCAGTATTGTTGGCTCCAACAGGTAGGGCTGCAAAAGTTATAGGTAATTATTCAAAAAAGCAGGCTTTTACTATTCATAAAAAAATATATTTCCCAAAAAAAATGGGAAGTGGAGCTCCTGGATTTATACTACAACAAAACAAGCACACCAATACCATATTTATTGTTGATGAAGCATCAATGATACCAGATCGTTCACCAGATGCCCGACTATTTGAAAATGCATCTTTGTTAGATGATCTTATTTCTTATGTTTATTCCGGTACGAACTGTAAGTTGATTCTTATTGGTGATACAGCACAATTACCTCCGGTTAAGTTAGATTTAAGTCCTGCTTTAGACAAACAGGTGTTAACATTAAATTACAATAAAGAAGTTAAAGAAATTGAATTGAATGAAGTAATGCGTCAGCATAATGAATCAGGTATTTTATTCAATGCAACGCAATTACGTGTCAATTTGATGAAAAATATATTTGATGATTTTGTTTTTGATATGGATTTTAGTGATATTATCCGTTTAACGGATGGATATGATATACAGGATGCAATAGTTGACTCATATAACAATAATGGAGTAGAGGATACAGCTTTTATCGTTAGATCAAATAAAAGAGCTAATCAATATAATCAACAAATAAGAATTGGGATATTAGGTCTTGAGAATGAAATTACTTCCGGAGATTATGTGATGGTTGTAAAGAATAACTATTACTGGTTGAAAGATTCAACAAGTGTGGGTTTTATTGCAAATGGTGATATTTGTGAAATTCTGGAAATTTTTAGTTTTAAAGAATTGTATGGTTTTAATTTTGCAGAAGTCAAATTGCGATTGATCGATTACCCAGATCAGGTACCATTTGAAACGGTTTTATTATTAGATACATTGCATAGTGAATCACCCTCATTGAGTTATGAAGAAAACAATAGATTATATCAGGAAGTAATGAAAGATTACGAAGATGAAGGTTCGAAATATAAAAAAATGCTTGCAGTTAAAGAGAATAAATACTTTAATTCATTACAGGTAAAATTCTCATATGCAATGACTTGTCATAAATCACAAGGAGGGCAATGGAAAAATGTTTTTGTGGAACAACCTTATTTGCCTAACGGACAGGATATTTCATATCTTCGTTGGTTGTATACCGCAGTTACCAGGGCGCAGAGTAAATTATTTTTAATAGGATTTAAAGATGAATATTTTGAAGAGTAAAATAATGTTTTTGGGAGTTTTATTGATGGGACTTCTTTCCTGTTCTACAGCAAAAAAAGTGGAGAAAGATCTTTCCA
>JAUVCP010000326.1 GCA_030590765.1 Flavobacteriaceae bacterium
ATTAGAACTAACTCCAAGCTCCTTCCTGTAAAAACTGTTAATAACAAACGACTCTCTTTTTTCAAGATGCTCTTCAAATAAAACAATCATTTCCTCTACCGGATCAAATAATTCTATTAAAATATATAAAACACCCTCACAGCCAATACGGTACCTACCATCATAGGTAATTATTTTAGATATTCCGGATTTAAAAACAGTATAGGATTGCTTCAGAATTTCTTTTTCCACACAACCACCACTAACTGCTCCCGTCATTTGACCATTCTCATTGATCAACATTCTAACTCCGGATTTTCTGTAGGAAGATCCGTCCAAATCGACAACCGTTGCAATAATCGATCGTATATTGTTTTGCTTTGCTGCTTTGTAACTTTGAATTATCTCATTAAATTCGTGGATCATATTATATTTTAAAATCCGGAATATCTAAATTAATTACAGTGAAAACTAATACACATCATCATCCAAATACATCCTTATTTTCAATAAAAGGCTGTTTGGTTAATCTTATCCCTGTAGCTGCCTTAATAGCATTTGCAAATGCAGGTCCGGCCGGTGGTAATGCTGGTTCTCCTAATCCAGTTGGAGCAATATCATTTTCAATAAAAAACGATTCAACAACAGGAGTTTCTTTCATTCGAATCAGACGATAAGAATCAAAATTAACAGATTGAGGAACACCATTTACAAAATTAAGATTGCCATACATGGCATGTCCAATACCATCGATCACACCGCCTTCCACCTGATTTAACGCACCTAACGGATTTACTACAATTCCGCAATCAATTGCACAAGTAACTTTTTTTAGTACAGGAACACCTGATTCCATCACCACATCTGCCACCTCAGCAACATGAGAATTATGGCAATAATAAGCTGAAAAACCTTGAAAAACTCCTTTTTTAGCTTTACCCCAATTTGATTTTTCAACCACCTTGTTGATCACATCTTCCATCCGCTCAGGGGAATATTGAATTCTTTTATCTGTTGTACCTTTTACTTTTTGTAACAGATCTAACCTTAACTTTACTTTATCTATACCCATGGTCTCTGCAAGTTCATCAAAAAAACTCTGTTCAGCAAAAGCAAGGAAATTAGTATATGGTGCTCTCCATGCTCCGGTAGTGATATTACTTTTATAATTTGTTACATCTACCTGATAATTCTCAACTGCTCCAGCAGGAAAAAAATCAGACATAGCTTTCCAACTATTTCCATTTATAGAAGCTTCTATTAAATGATATCCTGTTAATTGGTTATTTTTAATAGCTGCTCGAATCCTATATTTTGTAGCAGGTCTATAAATTCCGGCTGTCATATCATCTTCCCGTGAATATATCACCTGAACTGGTTTTTTAACTATATTAGATATTTCTGCAGCTTCCAAAGCAAAATCACCATAAAGTCTTCTTCCAAAACCTCCACCCATTCGAGTCATTTCCAATGAAATATCCTTAAAATCACGATCCAGTTTCTTAGCTATTCTTTCTGCTGTTCCTTTTGGAGTTTGTATTGGTCCAGCTAATTCTATCTTTTCATCAGTAACACTGGCAAAGAAATTCATAGGTTCCAAACAATTATGAGGTAAGACAGGTGACTCATAGGTTCGTTCTAAAATTTTATCAGCAGAGGCAAAAGCTTTTTTAATATTCCCATCTGAACGTAATGTTTTTAAGGAATCACTATCCAATAGATCCAAGAGAAATTTATCATGATCCTCTGAACTTTCCAATACAGTATCTTTTTCCCATACAGCATTTAAAGCTTTTTTTGCTCGCATTGCTTCCCAGGTACTATTTGCCAGAACAGCAATTTTATTTCCAAATGAAATAACATCAACTACTCCTTCTTTTGATCTTGCAATTTTATCATCAAATGAAACCAGTTTTTGACCAAAAGCAGGTGGTCTGAGAACTGAAGCATAAAGCATCCCTTCACGTTTATAGTCTAATCCAAATAATGGTTTACCAGTGATTATTTCATCAACATCAACATTAGGAATTTCCTGTCCGATTATTTTATAATCCTTTGGTTCTTTTAGTTTTACATCTTTTGGTACTTCCAAAGCTGCTGCTTCAACTGCAACCTCTCCATACCCTAGTTTATCTCCGTTTTTATTAGAAATAATTCCGTTTTCAACTGTACATTCCTCTGCATCAACTCCCCATCGTGCAGCAGCAGCATTAACAAGCATTTGTTTGGCTGTAGCACCTGTTTCCCGTAATGGATTCCAGCCATGCCGAATAGACTGACTACCTCCGGCAACTTGTCTTTCAAATACATCTGTATCTAATCCTCCCTGTACCACATGTACATTGTCCCATGATACATCCAATTCTTCAGCAATAATCATTGGCATGGAAGTTTTTACTCCTTGTCCGATTTCTGGATTTGGAGCGAAAATGGTTACCATACCATTATCTGCAATTTTAATAAAACCATTAAAGTCATTAAAATTCAATTTTGAGATATCAACTGGTGGCTTTACTTCTGGCTTACATGCTGTAAAGAAATTAAATCCAAAAATCAATCCTCCACCTGTAAGTGCAGATGCTTTTAAAAAAGATCTTCTGTCAATTGTGTGTTTTTTTGTTTTCATTTTAAAAAGATTAGGATAGAATTATTTTTTAGCAGCTTTAGCAACGGCTTTTTCAATACGATTATAGGAAGCACATCTGCAAATATTTTCGTGCATGGCTTCTCTTATTTCTTCCTTATCAGGATTTGGATTCTTATTTAAAAATGCTGCAGCTGTCATGATCTGACCTGCCTGACAGTATCCACATTGAGGCACATCAATTTCTTTCCAGGCTTTTTGAACGGGATGATCACCATTTTCAGATAAACCTTCAATGGTTGTAATACTTTTACCTCCGATAAGAGAAACTGTTAACAAACAACTTTTTACCGGTTCACCATCAAGATGAACGGTACATGCACCACATTGGCCAATTCCACAACCATATTTAGTTCCGAGTAAATTAAGATGATCACGTAATACCCACAACAAGGGAGTATCATCAGAAACATTTACCGTATAGACCTTTTCATTTACTTTTAAATCAAACTTTGACATATT
Organism: Flavobacteriaceae bacterium; assembly: GCA_030590765.1. Lineage (GTDB taxonomy): Bacteria > Bacteroidota > Bacteroidia > Flavobacteriales > Flavobacteriaceae > Lutimonas. The sequence continues at coordinate 3,086 of JAUVCP010000326.1, forward strand.
TATATATTTTATTTGAACATTTTACCTTTATTTGATACCATATTAATGTTCAAAATCTTTCTGTTACCAAGATAATAAAATAATTGCAGATATTTTAACTATCATTTTCTATTATAAGATTTTATTCAATATAGTTTTCAACATCAAAAAAAACCAAGTTATTTCTAACTTGGTTTTATAAATATTTAAGGTTTTATTTACCTTATAATGAATTGATCTCAAATTAATTTGACTGAGCTTTAGCATCTTGGATCATTTGTTCATTTGCAGAAACACCAATTTCAACTCTTCTGTTTTTAGCCTGGCCTTCTTTAGTTGCATTATCAAATCTAGGTGCAGTTTCGCCAAATGCTT
>JAUVCP010000257.1 GCA_030590765.1 Flavobacteriaceae bacterium
AGAAAATATAATGCTGTTGTAAGTCAAAGAGCTTTACGCGAAATTTACTTACGTGGATTTGAAATTGCAGTTAAAGAAAGTCACCCATGGGCAATCATGACTGCATATAATAAATTGAATGGTTTTTACACTCCGGAAATACCTGAATTATTACAGGGCATTACTAGAAAAGAATGGGGATTTGAAGGTTTATATATGACCGATTTTGATATGCATTACGGAGATGCAGTTGCACAAGTACGTGCCGGAATCAATATGATCATGAGTGGCAGTGAAGATGAATTGAATCAAATTACAGCCGCAATAAAAAATAAAACACTTGACGAAAGTACACTGGATAAGAATTTAGTTTATAATATGAAACTTAAACTTAATTCTCCAAGTATGAAAGAGTATAAACCCTCTCTAAAACCAGATCTAATAGCACATGCAAAAATTGCCAGAGAAGCGGTTGGTGAAGGTATTGTTATGTTAAAAAATGATACCAAAACACTTCCTATTAAAAAGAAAAAAACGATGGCTGTTTTTGGTAAGATATCCTATTATTCCATTGCAGCAGGAACAGGTAGTGGAGGGATTAGAAGTAACAAATATGCTATTTCTGTAAATGAAGGTCTTAAATCAGTTGGGTTTAAAGTATTGAAAGAAATGGAGAAAAATTATATGGATTTTATTGAAAAAACAAAGAGAGAAAATCTTGTTCCTCCATATTTTGATAATCCTAAAATGCGTAAGGATAATGGAATCAAAGGCAATCAAGCACCTCCTCATTTCAAAAAGAGACTGGTTGCATTTAGTAAAGAACAGGCAACTCCTTTAGCAGATATTAAGAAATATGAATCTAAATCTGATTTTGCTGTCATTACCCTAGGAAGAAGTGGTGGCGAAAATTATGAAAATGGTTATCTGCCAATTACTCAAATAGAGATGGATCTTGTTAAAGATGTATGTGATGTATATCATGCAAAAGGTAAAAAAGTAATTGTTGTTCTAAATGTTGGTGGCGTATGGGAAACAGCAAGCTGGAGAGATTATCCCGATGCTATTCTTTTAGTGTGGCAACCTGGACAGGAAGGTGGTTATGCTGTTGCAGACATCATCAAAGGAACAATAAATCCTTCAGGAAAATTACCAGACTCATTTCCTATGATATATGAAGATGTACCATCCTCAAAATCATTTCCTGGAATACCTGCCAATGATCCTGTCAATTCATTTTATGAAGAAGGAATTTATGTTGGATATCGTTATTACGACTCATTTAATGTACCAACTGCATATGAATTTGGTTATGGAATGTCGTACACAAAATTCGATTATTCTAATTTAAAATTAAGTAGTAATAGTTTCTCATCCAAAATGAAAGTTACTGTAACAGTAAAGAATACCGGAAAAGTAGCAGGAAAGGAAATTGTTCAATTATATTTGAAAGCACCTTCTGCAGAAATTGAAAAACCAGAAAAGGAATTAAAAGGTTTTGCAAAAACTAAATTGTTGAAACCGGGTGAAAGTCAGCAACTTTCTTTTGATCTTGACAAACGTTCTCTTGCTTCTTTTTGGAGTGGAATCAGTTCCTGGGTAGCAGATAAAGGAGATTATGAAGTGCGAATAGGTGCTTCCTCCAAGGATATCCGATTGAAAGCCACCTTTCATTTATCAGAAAAAATAATTGTAGAGAAAGTGCATGACGTTCTTTACCCTAACTTTATGATGAAAGAGATGAGTAAATTTGATTAATAGTGTTTAAATTTTACTCCTTATTCAGTTAATTATTAATGTATATTAATCAATATACTATTTGCAAATTAGGCAATTCTGATGTTTCTTTGAGTTATTGATAAATTTATTTTTAATATACTGAAGTAGTAAAATATGAATGATTTTAATTGGCTGGATATCGTTGTAATTATTCTCTATTTTATTGGTATCATTGGATATGGTCTTTGGCTTTCTAACAAGGTAAAGAATAGTGATGGTTATTTTCGTGGAGAAAGAAAATTTAGCTGGTGGATCATGATGGGACAGGCATTTGGAACTGGAACACATGCTGAAAATTTTGTTGCTCAAACTGGAGCCAGCTTTCATCTTGGATTTGCAGCTATCTGGTACCAATGGAAAAATATGATTATTACTCCATTCTATTGGTTAATTGCTCCATGGTATAGAAGGAGTGAAAGAACTACTGTCGGAGAAATTGTTGAAGATAGATATGGTGATAAAATGGGATTATTCTATTCTGTTTTTGCAATTTTATTTTTTGTATTTGCACAAGGTGTTATGCTAAAAGGCGGAGGGAAAGTTATAGCAATTGCTACCGGAAATTTGATATCTGTTAATTCTGTTATTCTTGCTATGACATTTGCATTTGTGATTTACAGTTTTTTTGGCGGAATGGTAGCCTCTGCATATGCAAATTTTATCCAGGCATTAATGATCATTGTTTTATCCTTCTTACTGATACCAACTGGCTTGAGTGCAGTTGGTGGATTTGAAGGCATGAGAGCTTCTCTTCCAAAAGAATTTTTTAATCTTTTTAGTGATAAATTGGGTATTGGCACTTTTACTATTTTAATGCTAGCCCTTAACGGAATAATAGGAATAACTGCACAACCTCATATGATTTCCATGTGTGCAACTGGTAATACCGAACGTGCCGGACGTATTGGTCAGACCTATGGTTCCTTTGTCAAACGTTTTGTAACTATTGGCTGGGCCTTAACGGGATTAATTGTTGCCGCCTTGCTAGTTCAAAATGGGCAAAGTTTGGATGATCCTGAACTGGCATTTGGATATGCAACTCGTGTATTGCTGCTTCCCGGATTGACTGGTTTGATGGTGGCATCAGTTTTGGCAGCAAATATGTCATCAGCATCAAATTTTATGGTAAACACAGGTGCACTTTTTACACAAAATATATATAAAAAATATATCAACAAAAAAGCAGAGGATAAACAATTATTATGGATGGGTAGAATTTCTGGGGTTGTTTTAACCATGCTTGGTGTTTTGTTTGCTCTGTATATTGAAAATGTTTTACAGGGGTTTTTATTTATTGAAACGATTGCCGCCTTTATGGGAATCATGGTATTTGGTGGAAATCTTTGGAAACGAGCAAACAGATATGGTGCTATTTCTAGCATTATTATTTCATTTTCAACTTATTACTATCTTAATTTTCTAAATACAGGAAAATGGCAAATAGTTTATAAATGGGAGCCAGATACTTTTGGCTGGGCGATGTTGATTGGATTTATCACTTTTTTTGTTGTTAGCCTTATTTCAAAACCAGAAGAGCAAGAGAGAATTGATAAATATTTTGACAATTTAAATCGATTATCAGATGCCAAAACTATAGGAGCAGATGGAAAGAAACCATTGGCAAAGAATTTTGGAAAAGATCTGATATTATTAGATTTTATGGGTTGGTTTAAGAAAGAACGCTGGGAAAATTTTGGATACAGATACAGGGAAGATTGGGTTGGTTTTGTCCTTGCATGGATTTTTGTGCTATTTTTAGTATTTATTGCATGGCTTATTGTTCAGTTATAAAAAAGAAATGAAAAATAAATATTTTGATATTCAGGTAAATGGTTATGGTGGTGTTGACTTTAATCAGAATAATTTGAAATTAAAGTATCTTAGAAGAGCATGCTTAAAACTTAAAGAAGATCAGGTCGAAGGGATTTTTGCTACAATAATCACCACTAATTTTCGAGATATGGTCTCAAGGATCAAGAAACTAGTTGATCTTCGTAAAGAAGATACTTTAGTTTATGATATGATTAAAGGTATTCATATTGAAGGACCTTTTTTAAATAATAGCAACGGATACAGGGGAGTACATCCAAAAGAACATATTTTAAAGCCGGATATTGATAAATTAAAAGAATTACTGGAGGCGGCTGATGGCCTTACGCGCATCGTTACCCTGGCCCCTGAAATTGATAAAAATAATGTGCTGACGAAATATTTATTCTCTCAGGGAATTACAATATCAGCCGGACATTGTAATCCTAATCTGGAAGAATTAAGATCAGCAATTGATGCTGGATTAAGTATGTTTACTCATCTTGGAAATGGCTGTCCGCAAGAGTTAGCAAGGCATGATAATATAATTCAGAGAGTTCTTTCTCTTAAAGCTGCACTTATCATATGTTTTATTGCAGATGGGATTCACATACCATTTTATGCATTAAAAAATTATATTCAACTTGCAGGAATTGAAAACTGTATCATCACAACAGATGCAATGGCGGCAGCTGGGGCTAAACCAGGAAAATATTCTCTCAGCAATATTGAATTAGAGGTTGGCTTAGATAGAATTGTAAGAGAACCCGGCAAAACAAATTTTGCAGGATCTGCTATTGATATGAAATCAAGTGAACTTAATTTAAAGAAAAAAATTGGATTTAATGATGAAGAAATACACCA
>JAUVCP010000212.1 GCA_030590765.1 Flavobacteriaceae bacterium
TTTATTTTCTTTAGTTTGTCTTTTGCAGCAGCATCAACCTTTAAAGTTTTAATTTTACTTAATTCTACTTTTTCAACTACTTGATATGGATTGGTTTTCATAATGTATTTTTTTTATTTACTAGCAAAAAGATCTACATCATTTACCGTTATTTTATCTTCTCCCAAAATAATTAATCTTTCAACAACATTTCGTAATTCGCGAATATTACCTGTCCAGTCATACTCCTTTAAACGTTCAATAGCACCCGGAAGAAATATTTTTTGTGCATTTCCGTGTTGTGAAGCAATATCCTTTGAAAAATAATCGATCAAAAGAGGAACGTCATCTTTTCTTTCATTCAACGATGGAACTTTTATCAAAATAACTGCCAAACGGTGGTAAAGATCCTCTCTGAATTTACCCTCTTTTATTTCTTTTTGAAGATCTTTATTGGTTGCTGTTATAACCCTTACATCTACTTTAATATCTTTATCACTACCTACCCTGCTGATCTTATTTTCCTGTAATGCCCTTAAAACTTTCGCTTGTGCGGATAAACTCATATCTCCTATATCATCTAAAAAGATAGTTCCGCCATTGGCTGTTTCAAATTTACCAGCTCTGTCTTTATTTGCTCCTGTAAATGATCCTTTTACATGTCCAAACAATTCACTTTCAATTAATTCATTAGGAATTGCAGCACAATTCACCTCTATTATCGGTCCTTTTGATCGGTTACTTTTTTGATGTATCCAATGCGCCACCAATTCCTTACCTGTACCATTTTCACCAGTTATCAAAACTCTGGCTTCTGTAGGAGCAACTTTTTCGATCATATCTTTGATCTTTAAAATTGCTTTACTTTCACCTATCATTTGAAAGTTTTTATTTATCTTTTTCTTGAGTCTTTTATTTTCTACAGTTAATTGCTTTTTATCCAATGCATTGCGAATGGCATTAAGCAATCTATTCAAATCGGGTGGTTTTGATATATAATCAAATGCACCAAGCCTCATGGTCTCTACAGCTGTTTCAAGTTCGCCGTGACCAGATATCATGATAAAAGGTATTTCTGGCTTTATTTTCTGAACTTTTTCAAGAACTTCTACTCCATCCAATTTTGGCATTTTAATATCGCATAACACCAGATCATAATCTGCTTTTTCGATCATCAAATAACCCATCAGTCCATCTTCTGCCTCTTCAACAATATAATCTTTATTCTCATTTTGAATAATCTTTGTTAAGACTCTGCGAATCGCAGCCTCATCTTCTATGATTAGAATTTTATTCATTCCTTTTCTTATTAAAATTTAAATATTCAATTTTGAACATTAGTATTTCAACCATTTATATAACTCTTTATAATTTATTTTTTTACCATACATTAAAATACCAATCCTGTATATTTTTGCAGCGAACCAGACAACTAATAAAAAAGTGATCAGCAATAAGAACAATGATAAAGTAATCTGCCACCATGGAACACCAAAAGGAATTCGCATAAGCATAACAATAGGTGAAGTAAAAGGTATCATTGAAAAAACTGTTGCTATAGTACCATGTGGATCATTAATTACTGTGGCAAACCCAACATACACTCCAATCATCAATGGAAGCATTACGGGTAACATAAATTGTTGTGTATCTGTTTCATTATCAACTGCAGCTCCAATGGCTGCATATATGGAACTATATAATAAATATCCCAGTAAAAAATAAAGAATAAAATAAATGAACATACTTATCAATGGCAAATTAAACAACTCTGTCATTATGAATTGTGTATCATTTTGAGCCAGTTGTTCCATTTGCTGAGTCGACATGGCTGATGGACCCATATTTACTCCAAAAACCATTGAACTGATCACAGAAATAATGAGCATAACAATTGCCCAGATTAAAAATTGTGTCAAACCGGCAGCTGCTGTACCAATAATTTTACCCAACATTAACTGAAAAGGTTTTACAGATGATATGATTACCTCTATAATTCTACTGGTTTTTTCTTCAATAACACTTCGCATTACCATTGCACCATAAATTAGAATAAACATCATAATCAAATAACCGGCTGCCATACCAATTCCTATTTTTATTCCATTAATCATTTTTGAAGATCTTTCACCACTAAAATTTGACATTTTAATATCTACATTGATCTTTGCTTTTTCCAGTTTATCCAGATCAATATGTAATTGTATCATCTTTTCTTTGTGTAGTTTTCTTTCTAATATTGACTCCAAACCACTAATAGCCACCATGCTAGGTGTCTCTAAAGAAAAGAACTCAATACTATTTGCAACCTCATTGATACTGTCTTTTTTAGGAATATATAACAATCCTTCATGCGAAGTTTCTTCAACAATTATTTTTGCTTTTTCAAGACCAACTTCTGTCAAATTTTCAAATTGCAGGGTCTTACCATCAGTAAAATCATCTGCAGAAAACAATCCGGATTCATCAACATAAGCTACAGTTGTTGTTTTTTCCATACTGCTTTTAGTCAGTAAAAAAACAAGTGCAATCATCCCTATCATCAATAACGGACTTAGAAAGGTCATGATGATAAAAGTTTTGTTCCTCACTTTTGCCAAATATTCTCTTTTAATGATCAGTTTTAGTTTATTCATATCTATTTTTACTTCTGCCGTGGTTAAGAGTTCTTATTAACTGCCTGAATAAAGATGTCACTAGCAGTTGGAATTACTTCAACATAATGATTTATCGTTGCTCTACTGTTTAAATACTTGATCAAATCAGTTGATTTTTCATCATTTGCCAATTTGATATTTAATTTCAAGTCATCTTCAAGGGATTTAAATGTTGCCGGACTTATTTCAAATCTAGCTTTTAGATCATTCAAAAGAATCTCTTTTTGATCAACTAATAATCCAACTTCATAGGTATTTGTTTTAAATTCTTTTTTAATATCAACCAATTTTCCATCAAGAACTTTATTGGATTTATCAATCAATGCTATATAATCACATAACTCTTCAACAGATTCCATTCTATGCGTAGAAAATATAATAGAAGAACCTTCTTTTTGAAGATTCAAAATTTCATCTTTAATCAGATTTGCATTTATGGGGTCAAATCCACTAAAAGGTTCATCAAATATCAATAATTTAGGCTGGTGTAGAACAGTAATAATAAACTGTACTTTTTGAGCCATTCCTTTTGAAAGTTCTTCTACTTTTTTATTCCACCAATCACCTATTTCAAATTTATCAAACCAATACTTTAACCTTATTTTTGCATCTCTACCCGACATCCCTTTTAATTGAGCAAGATATAATGCCTGTTCACCAACTTTCATTCGTTTATATAAACCTCTTTCTTCGGGTAGATATCCTATATAATGAACATCTTCAGGTTTTAGTTTAATTCCATCAAAATAAATTGTTCCATGATCAGGCATCGTGATTTGATTGATGATCCTTAAAAATGTAGTTTTTCCTGCTCCGTTTGGGCCAAGAAGTCCAAAAATACTCTGCTTTGGTACTTTTATTGAAACATTGTTTAAAGCTTTAAAATCACCAAAGCTTTTATCAATGTTTTCTGTCACAATAATGTGCTCCATTAATTAAATTTTAATTTTTTCAAATATAAGAAATCGAATAGTAAGTTTTATTCATTCTGTCAATTAGATAATAACCACTTTAAAGTCGCCTCATTTAAAAAAGTAAAAAGGTTTTGTTTATTAAACAAAACCCCAAAATACTTTAAAACTTGTATATTCTATAATAGCCTGTCAAAATATTTATCTTTTACTTCTTTTACCATTTCCAAAGTAATATTTGGTTTAATAATCCTTATCATTTCAGTAATACCATCTTTTTCATAGAATATCCCTTTAGCAACATCATAGCCTGAAACGGATACATTATTCTTGATATCAAAAGTTACTTCTCTAAATTCATCCCAGTGGATATGTTTTGGAATCTCAATATAATATCTATCCTCATTATTAGGAGAATGGTAAATTCCATCTTCTACTTTCTCCAATTCAAAAAACTTATTGACACGAATAAGAGAATCTGTATCATTTTTAATATTAACATTTCTGGCAAATGCAAATTTTTGTTTTTCAAAAAGTCTCTGAATATTTTCAATGTCTGAAAATTGATCAATTCCTTTTACCCTGATCCCACTATATTTTTTATTTCCAATAGTAATCTCGCATTTAGCACCATCAATTTTTAGATTATTTTCAGAGTTTATTCTACTTGTAGCTCTAAGAATTTTTTCAAAAGAGACCGATTCTTTAGTGATCAATAAAACTGTATTTGGTTTATTAATCTGAGAGAATCTTGTATAATAAGTTGCAAGTGGACTAGGAACATGAATAACTAAAGTGTTAGAAATTTTATTTCTATCTACTGGGCTAATATTTTCCTGTCTTGTTAATTTTCCGAGAATTTCGCGTTGGCTCATAGTTTGTTAAAATTAATTTGGTTTAAAATTACAAATAAGTATTGTTAAAAAAAATTTAATTTTTTAAATTTATTATGCATGCATAGCATATTTTTCCTATATTTGAAAAATGATACGAGAGAAAACAATAGATCACGCACTCAGAACTACATGGAAAGCGGTTACAAAGTTATATAACGGAGAAGCTGGTAAACATGAATCTACTATGGCTATGGCCATGGCTTTATTGTATATCGATCATGAAAATGGAACTCCATCCACTTCTTTAGGTCCATCCATGGGAATGGAAGCTACCAGTTTGTCAAGAATATTAAAGAATTTGGAAGATAAGGGGATGATCTACAGAGAAAGAAACCCTAATGATGGCAGAAGTGTTTTTTTAAAACTCACAAAATCCGGAAAAAAAATGCGTGATATTTCAAGAGAGTCTGTTCTTGTATTTAATGACACGGTAAGAATGAATATCTCAGAAGAAAAAATCAACAACTTTTTTGAAGTTACGGATGCCATTAAAAAATTAATTGATGAAAATTCATTTTTTAAATAATATACATGAAACGAACATGCAAAAAATTTCCTTACACAGTGAAATGTTCTTTATGAGTTTGCATATGACCACTATAAAACAATAAAATTACACAAATGAAAAAAAGACACATTAAGAAAGTTGCTGTTGTTGGATCTGGTATCATGGG
>JAUVCP010000271.1 GCA_030590765.1 Flavobacteriaceae bacterium
GCAAATATTGAATCTCATGGAATGGGATATAAATTAGACAGAACACTTGCAAATAAACCAGAATGGTTGAAAGCGCATACAGACCGTGTGGAAAGAATGATAGAAAGAGATAAAAACCATCCTTCTATTGTAATCTGGTCATTAGGAAATGAAGCAGGTAATGGATGGAATTTTTATAATGCCTACTTGTTAGCTAAAAAGATGGATGATACAAGACCTACACAATATGAACGTGCAGGACTGGAATGGAACTCTGATCTACATGTACCTATGTATGCAACCCCAAAATATGTTGAGAAATATGCCAAGGATAAAAAAAAGACAAAATCTTTAATTCAGTGCGAATATGCACATGCAATGGGTAATAGTATGGGGGGATTTAAAGAGTACTGGGATCTATATGAGAAGTATGATAAATTACAAGGTGGTTTTATCTGGGATTATGTTGATCAGGGTCTTAAAACAACTAAAAATGGAAAAGAGATATATGCTTATGGAGGAGATTACGGACCGAAAGATGTTCCGAGTTCCAACAACTTTTTAAATAATGGTTTGGTGCAACCGGATAGAAAACCAAATCCGCATATTTTTGAAGTAAAGCATATCCAACAAGAAATTAAGTTTTATCCTTCCAATGTTTCCAAAGGAGATATTAAAATTAAAAACTGGTATTTCTTCCGTGATCTTTCAAATTATAAATTGAGTTGGGAGATTATTGCAGATGGTAAAGTTGTTGAAAAAGGTAATATTGCTGATATCAATGTAAAATCTCAACAAACAAGAATCGTAAATATTCCTTTCCAAACACAGATTACAAGTGGAGCTGAGTACTTCTTAAATGTAAAAGCTACTTTAAAATCGGATGAACCTTTATTAAAAGCAAATTTTGAAGTTGCCTACGAACAGTTTCCATTAACTGAAATTGTTAAAGTAGTATCACCAATTAATTCTGCTAAAGAAATTACTTTTAATGAAAATGATAATACGATCAAAGTTCAGGGAGAGAACTTTAATATGAGTTTTGATAAAACAAAAGGATTGTTAAACAATTATATTTTTGAAGGGGTAGTCCTTATTGAAAAAGGAGCTCAGGTTAATTTTTGGAGAGCACCCAATGATAATGACTATGGTGCAAATACACAGATCAAGAATAGAGAATGGAAAGATGCAGGAAAAACGGAAGCAGTAAAATCAGATATAAAGAAAATCTCAAAAAATGAGATTGAACTTGTCTTTGAGAAAAGTGTTTTTGATGGAGATGCAGTTTATACGCAAAAGTACAGCATCAATGGAAATGGGGAAATGAAGATAACCAATGATTTTAAAGTGATCAAAGGGGAACATAAGAATTTATTAAAATTTGGTAATGAGTTGATTCTTCCCGAAACAATCAAAAATATTACGTGGTATGGTAAAGGGCCTTTTGAAGCTTATGCAGACAGACAGCATGCTGCAAAAGTTGGCTTATATAAAAGTACTGTTACTGAACAGTATTATCCGTATATCCGACCGCAGGAAACCGGAAACAGATTAGATGTAAGATGGGTGGAATTGTTAAGCAACAATGGTTTTGGTGTTAAGATTTATGGTGAGAAATTATTGAACGTTTCTGCACTGAATTTTAGTAGAGAGGATCTGGATTCGGGTAAAAGAAAAACCCAAAAACACGCAGGAGAATTAACCCCTAGAAAAGAAGTTTATTTGAATGTAGACGGTTTTCAGCAAGGTTTGGGAAGTATCAATAGCTGGGGTGCAAAACCATTAGATCCTTATATGTTGCCATATCAATCTTACCATTATTCTTATTGGATCGTTCCTGTTAAATAAGTCAAAAGTATATCATAAGAAAACCATATCAACCGATGTGGTTTTTTGCTTTATGGCTAAAAACAGATATTAGGTTTACCCTATTTTTTTTACATATTTTGTAATGATGACTATTTTCGTTGGGCCGACTTTTCCTTCAATGTACTCTGCATTATCAGGATCAAGTGAAATTCTACGGACTGCAGTTCCTTGTTTTGCAACCATACTTGAGCCTTTTACTTTTAGATCTTTGATCAAAACCACTGAATCACCGGTTTGTAAAACAACACCATTTACATCTCTATGAATAATTTTTTCACTTTCATCTAATCCCTCACCGGTTGCCTGAGCCCATTTTAAAGATTTCTCATCTAAATACATCATATCCAACAGATCCTGAGACCAGCCTTCTTTTTTCAATCGATTTAACATTCGCCAGGCAACTACTTGTACTGCAGTATTTTCATTCCACATGCTATCATTTAAACAACGCCAGTGATTTACATCAACCTTATCCGGATTTTCTATCTGGTTGATACAGGTTTTACAGGCTAAAATGCTATCATCAATGGTTTCCTTTGCGTTTGGCGGAAGAGAATAAATTTGTAAGCTTTTGGTATTGGAACACAATTCACATTTTGAATCACTTCTTTCTTGTAATTTTTTTAGTAGGCTCATGTATAAAAGGGTGTATAATTAGTAAAATGCTAAAATAAGTTTTTTAGAATAAAATCTTATTCTTTACAAGAGTTCTTCTCTTATCTTTTTAGGTAAACTTTTAACGATCAGGTCATAGGAGTGGTCAATAAGTTCCTCAATAAAACCTTGTGGCAGATTAGAAATATCTATTGTATTCCAGTGTTTTTTATTCATGTGATATCCCGGAGTGATAATTCCGTCATATTCTTCTCTTAGTGATATGGCTCTTTCCGGATCACATTTTAAATTGATTTTTGGTGGTTGATTTTCTAAACCAGACAATGTAAATATTTTGTTACACACTTTAAAGACAAGAGTAACTTCATCAAAAGGAAAATGCTCTGTTACACAGGGTTTACTTAAACAATAATTTCTATACTCTTCAATATTCATTCTATAAAGCTACAAAAAAACCAACAACAATTTTATTTCTTGATAAGTTACTTCACCATCGAGCATTTCAAAAATTGATTTCAAACTAATAGTGTTTTCACCTTTACTTTCTTTTAACAGTTTGTTTTTTGCTTTTATACTTAGAAGATAAAACCTCCCATTGATTTTTTGACAAAATATTATTTTTCAGATTATCTCGACAATCTGTTTTTGTAATTACAATTTGTTTTTTAACATTGGCAATCTCATTAACTTTTTTTAAGATATTTTCACTTGTCTCTCTATTCATTGAAAGCTCGTAAACCTCTTTTTCAAGTGTATTAACTTTTGCTGCTAATTCCATCATTCTTGGATGATTTTGATTACTCCATTTCGATAATTTTTCTTCTTGTTCTTTATCTAATTTAACATATAATTTTTTTATGAGTTGCATATAATTTGGAAGTGGATTGACATGTTCAATAAGTGAAGTCATTTCAGTCTTATTATCAAAAGGCAATTTCTCTTTATACATTTTTAATAGTTCATTCCATTGTTCTTCATTCAAAATTTCTAAAATCTTATTTCTACAATCTAGTTTCATTTTTGCCAAACTATTTCTTAATATTAAAGACTTTTCTAAATTATTTAGTAAAGGTTCTTTTTCTATATTATCTAATGAAAGTTGGTAAATATTTTCTACAATTTCTTTAATACTATAAGCTGCCTTGACAGCTTTAGGGCTCTTTACCTTTCTTATTTCTTCAAGTTTTTGATATTGCTTCTTATCAATACTTAGTACTTCTTTATTCTTTAAAATGAAATTCATATAGTTTGGCTGTGATGTTGCATGTAACATTACTTCCATTTTATCGGAATTTTTATTGTTCTTCTTCGTTTCTATTTCAGTTTGAATAGTTCCTTCTACTGCTTTTTTTTCTACCTTTTCATTTTCTTTACATGATGTATATACTATGGCTAGTAACAAAATAGAGATAAGTTTTATTCTTAAATTTTTCATGATAATTATAATTTAGTAGTTTTAAATTTTATATGAAATTACAACATTTTATCTCTAAAATCTGCAACTAAAGTTGCCTTTAAAAATAAAATAAATACGCTAAATAAGTTTCGTTTGTGGCATATTTTCTTTCATTTTTTTCGGCAAACTTTCTACTATCAAATCATAAGAATAGTCAATAAGTTCAAAATGAAAATCCTAAGGTGAATTTGTTATTTCAACAGTATTCCAGTGTTTTTTATTCGTGAGACTCTAAAAAATTAATTTCAATTATTTAGTTAGCCGAACTAATCCCGCTCCCG
>JAUVCP010000183.1 GCA_030590765.1 Flavobacteriaceae bacterium
ACCATATTCTTTGTTGTTTACTATACTTTTTGGATTATCATCAAAAAAAGAAAAAGAGGATTGTATGGTTTTTAATTTACCTATTTCACCATTTTGAATCATCTCTTTTGCCCTGATCCACTGTGGATGGAATTTATACATGAATGCCTCCATTATTTTGAGTCGGGGATGTTTTTTAGCTTCATCCAATAACTCTTTAGCTTCAAGACTTGAAATAGCAATAGGTTTTTCTACCAGGACATGTTTACCTGCTTTTAAAGCTTTGATTGCCCATGGTACATGGAGGTGATTTGGTAATGGAATATATACAGCTTCTACCTCTGCATCATCCAAAAGTTCCTGATATGACCCATAATACTTTGGGATTTGAAATTTTTTTGCAACTCTTTCTGCTTTTTTAATGTTTCTCGAAGCTATACTTGTTACCGTACTATATTCACTATGCAACATTGCAGGTATTACACTTTCTATTGCAATATTGGCAGTACTTAAGACCCCCCACCTGATGTTTATTTCCATAACAATTGTTTTAATTCATATAATACTCCAATAAACAATACTATTTATCCATACGGATAGAAGTATCTGTATCTAACATTAGAATAGAAGCAAAAACTAATTCCGAAATTAACAAACAATAAATTCAACAGGAATATTTAAACCGCCTCTTTTTTCATCTTATTTATAGCAACAAACAAAAGAGAAAGCCCTAATAAGCCTGCAGTTCCTATAGCTCCAATGATAATCGGATCCAAATTACATTCCAACCATGCATAATTTGGAGGAAGATCTCTTAAGAAAGTTCCCCAAACAATGATCAAAACACTTAATATAACCGATGAAATTCCTTGATTTCGTGTGATTTTAACTTTAAAAATAGCAAGTAAGAACAAACCTAATATTCCTCCACCAAATATTCCGGAAATTTGCCACCAGATATCCAATGCACTTTTGGCATTGATCAACAATAGACTGAATACGATTCCTAAAAAACCCCAAAGAACCGTTGTTAATCGTAAAAAATTAATGCTGCTTTTTTCACTTGCATTTGGTCTGAAATATTTTTTATAATAATCTAAATAAAGAACAGTTGCTGAAGAATTCAATGCAGAATCCACCGTACTCATTGATGCAGCCAATATAGCCGCAATGATCAATCCCTTTACTCCAACTGGTAATTCATTTGCTATGAAATAAGGAAAAACCTGATCTCCTTTAACTATGGAAGGATCTAAAACATTACCTCCACCTGAATAGAATGCAAACAAAGTAGTCCCAATATATAGAAATATTGCCGTTAATGGTAAGTAGATCAACATGGCGATCCAAACAGATTTTTTAGCCTTCTTTTCGGTTGCAACCGAACTGTATTTTTGTGTATAATTTTGGTCTGCCATAAGATTTCTAATATTCTCTGTCACACCATAAATAATCATAACCAAAATGGTTCTGCTTGACAATGAAAAAGAGGTGTCTCCCAGACTGAACTTATTCGCATCAAAAGCATTTTGAATCAAATAATCGGGTTGTGAAAAAACATCGGTGGTCAGTAAATAAGCACTAAAAAGTAAACCTCCTATCATGATAATAGACTGCAACACATCTGTCCAGATAACTGCTTCCATCCCTCCCATTAAAGTATAAGCAATCGTCATAACACCAATAATCAAAATCAACATTTGGATATCAATATCAACAAATGAAGTTAGAAGAAGCGATGATAAGTATAAAATTACCGCTGTTCTTCCCACCATAAACAATACAAATGAAAAAGACGCATAAATACGAGCCCATTCTCCTATTCTATCTTCAAGATATCTGTAAACTGAAATTATTTTATTCTTTCTGTAATGAGGGATCACATATTCTGTTACAAACCAGGTAACAGGAATAGCTGTTAAGGCAAAAATTAAAGGATGCCAGTTTGAATCAAAGGCTTTTCCAGGTACAGCAATATAGGAAATACTACTAGTGTAAGCACTCATAACTGCAATACCTGCAGCCCATGCCGGGATACCTCTACCAGCAACCATAAATTCTTCGGAAGTTTTAGTCTTCCTTAAAAAATACGCCCCCATTCCAACCATAACAATTCCGTAAACTACAAGAATCACTGTATCTAAAAAACCTAATTGATAGTTCATATTATTAATTTTATACTACACTAATTTCTTTAAACTCTTCTACGTAATTCTTAATTTTATCTCGTCCCTCATCATTAAACCTACAAAGTGGAAGCGCCATATAATCTTCACATATTCCCATGGCATATAAAGCGCTCTTTGTTCCTTTTGTATATCTTGACACATTGTTTCCTACATTATAAATAGTATTATACAATTTTAATACTTTATCACGAAGTTCAATAATTGCCACTTTATCATTTGTTAAAGACGCATTATACAGGTCAACAAATAATTTTGGGAAAAAGTTTGCTCCTCCTGTTACAGCTCCATGTCCACCATAAATAATAGTTTCAGGTAAATATAACTCAGTACCTGCTATAATTGAAAATTCAGGTGATTTTTTAAACGCATCAATTAAAGAATATAAATAAAATACATCGCCCGAACTGTCTTTTATTCCTATAGCACCCAGCTCTTTTGCTTTTTTCACAGTTTCAATAGAAAGGTGCATTTTTGTACAACTTGGCATATTATACATCATTACCGGTAAAGGCGAGGCAGGTATTAAGTTTTCCAAATATTCTATCATTTCTTCCTGAGAAATAGGAAAATAATAAGGTGGAGCAACTACAACTGCATCAGCTCCTTCATCTTTTGAATGATTTGCTATATCCAAAGACCCCTCAAAAGAGGTGTCAGTAATACCAACAAGAACAGGAACTCTTCCATTTATCAATTTACATGCTTTACTGATCAATTCTTTTCGTAAAGCATAAGTCAAACTTGGCCCTTCACCATTTGTACCAAGCAAAAATATTCCATGTACTCCTCCTGAGATCAAATGTTCAACTAACCTTTTTAATCCTTCTGTATCTAACTCACCATTCTCTGTTAGAGGGGTGATCATTGGTGGAATAATTCCTTTTAGAGGTAAATTCATTTTTATCGTATTAAATCTAATACAAAGAAAATCGAATCTAACAATAGGTGCAAGTACAATATTATTGAAAACACATCAAATTTTAACCCAAATAACAATATTTTTCATATTTTTGTTAAAACACAGTAATTTTATATTTAATGGAGTTTATTTTTGAAAAAATATTTTTACCAGAAAAGCATTCCTTTATTTCAAGAAAATTACCCTTATTATCAAAAGCAAGGGTACATTCACATAAAAATTTTGAATTAAATTTTGTTTATTCAGGAATTGGCAGGAGGATTGTAGGTGATCATATCTCAAATTTTGAATCAGGTGAACTGGTACTTTTAAGTCCTAATTTACCCCACTGCTGGGAATTATTAGATACCGAAAATGGTGAAGACCCCACTTGTATTGTAACCCATTTTTCTGAAAATATTATTAAGTCTGATTTTTTTAATTTACCTGAACTTGAGCAATCTGTTGAGTTACTTAAAAAAGCCGCAAACCGAGGAATCAGATTCAAGATTAAGAACAATAGAGAATTAATTACTCTTTTGGAGAGTATGACTGAACTGCATGGGCTAAAGTATTATATTGCCTTATTACAATTGTTTGATTTATTGTTACATGTAAGAGATTTTGAGTTTCTTTCCAATCCTCTTGATTCATCTGGTATTTTTTCAAAAAATCTTGAAAAAATAAATGATGTATATGAATTTGTTTTTAAGAATATTCAGGAAGGTATTAAACTGGAAGAAGCTTCTGCAGTTTTAAATATGGCGCCAAGCTCATTTTGCAGGTTTTTCAAAAAGAAAACCAATGTTACGTTTATGGAATATGTAGTAAGTGTAAGAATTGGAATTGCAGCAAAATTGCTAGCTGAAACAGATAAACAAATTACACAGATATGTTTTGAATGTGGCTATAACAATCTAGCAAATTTCAACCATTATTTTAAAAAGAATATGGGGAAAACACCAACTGAATACCGTAAGAGCTTCAGATAAGCTAGGTGATTAGATCAAGTCAATTTACTTTCTTCCCAATAAATTGATTATAAAACCAACAAAAAAGGTTAGGAAAGATATTAAACTTATTGGTGGCAATCCACCTTGCCACTTATAAATTGTGATCCATCCAGAATAGCCCATAAAGAAAAGATGAATACCCGTTAAAAGTATTCCATAAACAACATATTTTTTGGAAGTTATCCATTTTATTATTCTTTCATCCTGTTTAAAACCATGTTTAAAACTAATATTGTAAATCCACAAAAGAATAAAACTTAAAATACCTCCCAATAAACTTAAACCACCTCTTAACGAAAGCGTGCCCTCATCAACAAAAAAGACCTTATAATACTTTGGATTTAATATAGATAAACTCATAAAAACATGGATCAACGCAAATAAAAATCCGGAAATACCAATTGATTTTCTGCTATTTAACCAGAAATCTGTTATTTTCACTCCTATATTTTGCAATGGGCCTAATGAAAAATTAATGATCAGCAATATCAAAGACGATAGTGCAATTCCCTTGTTTAAAACAAAAAAAGGAAGATCTTTCCATGGAACATCTCCAATGATATTATATCTTAGAACTGCGTAAGAAATGGATACAAATGTTGTTACCAAGATGATATAATGTCCATTTTTTAACTTAAAAAACATTTGATTGCCTCTTTATTATTGAAATTACTTTCCTTATCCCCATTTTGTTCTTTTTCATTCTAATTTACTGGAAATCTATTATGCGCTCCACCCAACTCTCCATGTGTATTTATAGCTACAAGAGCAAGCAAGGCGATAAAGATCAAGATCATAATCAGAATTATATACCATTTTTTTGAATCAACTTTATCAGAAGCTATTTCAAACATAGCTGATTTTTCTTTTCTTAACAAAATGAAGATCAGAACAATATTTAGAATATATAAATGATGATTCAATTCTGTACTGCCAGCAAACAGCCCTGTAACAGCATAGCTAATAAAAATATAAACGGCTAGATAAACAAAAAAGAATAACATAAGATCTTTCTTTTTATACTTTCCATCTTTTAATTTCCAAAAGAGAAAAACTGACATTAAAACCAAAACAACAGCAACAACTGTAGTACTTAAAAATGCCACAGAATCCAAATTAAGGATCTCACCCAATCGCTTGATGAAATATTCATAAGCTAAAGATTCCCTATATACTATAACTGGTATTAGAACGACAATGAAAAATAAAGCTGTACGGTTTGCCCATTTTTTAGGCAATATTTCATCCACAGGCCACTTAGAACTAAATACACCATAAGCCATACCCAAACCACCAAAAAAACCAATACTGTATTCCATTACATTCCACATATTGAATTGTATATCCATCACATTTCCAATAACCTGTAAAAAATTACCAAAAGCAAATCCAAATCCGCCACCAAGTGCTGAAAATATAGCCACACGGAT
>JAUVCP010000314.1 GCA_030590765.1 Flavobacteriaceae bacterium
ATGATATCTTAATATTTTTTGTGTTGCTTTTATTGCTTTGGGATCTACATCACATATTGCAGTAATATCAATGTTTTTATATTTTGCAACTGAACTTACATGACTTCTTCCTCGTCCGCCAACTCCGATAAAACCTATATTGATCCTACCATTTGATTTTTTCTTTTTGAAGCCTTTTGCCTCCTTTGGTTCATTTGCCGAAATGATATTAGGTGCTAAAGCCATTCCAGCACTCGCAACTGTAATCTTCTTTAAAAAATCTCTTCTTTTTAGTTCCATATGATAAATTGTTGATGATGTTATTTAAATCTTTAATAAAAAAAAATCGAAAACTAAAAATACACAATTATATCGTCTCATTGGTTGAATGTTACATTTTTTTAACTGTTATTATTTTCAAAAGTTACAGGCCTTAATCAAAACAGATAAATAAACAAACTGCATGTTAAGAATTGAGAAAATATTAGTTGCATAATGTAACAATATAAACAAAACTACTTGTCAATTAATTCTTTTAGTTGGATCTTTTGGAAGGTCAATTGAGCCTGACTTCCTTCATAAAGTATCCCTATGGTATTGTCATCAATGGAAGTCAAGCATGAGTAACCTGCTCCTTTTCCTTCATCAAGTTCCATCCAGTATTTTTCAGGCCAGCTATTTCCATCATCAAAGCTAACTTTAATAGTTTGCTTTATCCGGTCCTTTTTATCATTGGGATTTGAATATAACAAAATAGATCTTTGATTTCCTTTTTTATCTTTGAATGCATGTTTATGAATGGAGGCCATACAAACAGGTTCTATTAAAGCTCCATGTGAAGTAGTGTGTTCTTGCCATGTTTTTCCCAGATCTTCCGTTGTAAATATTGCCCTACCATTCTGATCTCCCTTTTCCTTATGATTTCTATTATCACGTATATTCATCATGATAGATCCGTTTGAAAGTTCAACTGCCATGGATTCTGTAGTATTTTGACACGCAAAGTTACTTGTATGCCATGTGATTCCACCATCTTTGCTATAAGTTATATTTGAAAAAGGTTTTCCATTTTCATCACGTCCCTGGGTTGGAAATACAAGTGTTCCATTCTTTAAAGTTATTCCATGTCCGGGAGCGGGAGCCCATAGCCACCATTTTGGGTCTTTACACATTTTGGTCAAATTTATGGGCTCACTCCATGTTTTTCCGTCATCTGTACTTTTTACAATTAAGAACTGGCTCGTTTGTTTTACATCCAAACCAGGTTGCGAACCTTTATTTCTCCATTGATGATTCCAGTCTCTGCTTTTTTCTTTTAATCCCTCAATCCATTTACCTTTTGAATTGATTACACCATGCATCCATAATCCGGCAACATAAATGGTATTTGTATTTCGATCAACCAAAATAGAAGCATCACTAACTCCATTGAATTTTTCGGGCAAACCTCCCCAAGTTTTCATATCTAACACAATTTGCATAGGCTCCCAGCTTTCACCTTTATCGGTTGATCTGCTCAGACCAATATCAATATTACCTTGCAGATCTCTTCCCAATTCTCTTCTAACATCATATACTGCCAGCAAAGTTCCCTTATTCGTTGTTGTTAAACCTGGAATTCGATAAGTATGCACATTATGATCTCGATGCTTTTGTAATGCCAAACCTGTCCTAAGACTTCCTTTTGGACTAATTTCTTTAGGATATTCCTTATTTTGATCAATGGTAATAAAATCTAAACCGGCATCAACTTTACTATTCAGATTACAATGATCAGATAATTGATAAGAAACCCAAAAATAATTTTTTCCAGAACTTAGGGGAATCTTATCCTTAAAAAGGAGATCATTAAACTGAATTATTGATTTTCCATACAGAATTTTTTTTCTGGTTCTGAAAATAGAATCCTTTCCTGTAAAGTAAACCCGAACAGTAGCAAGATCTGACAGTTTTGTATCTAACAAATTGATCTTAATATTTTCTATTGTTTTTTTTTCGAAACTATTCTCATAACAAATTCTTAAGACAGGATTATTTTCTTTTCCTTTTAGAACTGGATAATTGAACCGTTTTAGGATGATGTAATCTTCTTGATTTGAATTCTTAAAGGAGAGTAAGAAAATTCCTAAAATGAACAGACCAAATAGAATTTTTAATTTCATAGAATTGCATTTTTACCCAGAGAATAAATTTGTTAAAAAATCAATTTACACATTCTTTCCTAGTTTCTAATCAATAACACAATTAAATCCTTACCTAAAAAAGGTATTCGGTAATTTTGAAGTTTTTGTATTTTTTTTAATCAGTAAACTAAGTTTATTCACATTGTATGTGAGTGAGAGTTACGTGAGTATTAGATTCAATCGAAAAATAACTGATATAAAGTTAACTTTTTGTTTGAATTATCATTAATATGTGATTGATCATTTCAAAGCCACACCGATCCACACATGAAAGAAAAGCCAAAAATAACATTATCAGTAAAAACAAATAACAGAAAAAGCACATTATATTTAGAGTTCAAATATAACAGAGAACTTATAGATAAGACCAAAAAGGCAGGTTATTTTTGGAGTATCTCAAAAAAGAAATGGCATATAAAATATACAGAAGATAAATTAAAAGAGATTTATACTACTTTTAAGGATATTGCTATTATAGATGATTCCAGTATCGATAAGTCTAAACTAAAAGAAAGCAGACAAATTAGTAAAGTAGAAATCCCTGAAGAATATGCAGATCTTTTAATAAGGAGAAGATACAGTGAAAATACTATAAGGGTATATACTACTCTATTTAAAGAATTTATAAATTACTATTCAGATAAAACTCCTGAAGAAATAACAGAAGATGATATAAGAAAATATCAGGATTACTTAGTAAAGAAACGTAAAATTGCAATAAGTACTCAGAATCAGGCAATAAATGCAATTAAGTTTTATTATGAAAAGGTGTTACATAGGGAAAAAGGTGATTATTATATTGAAAGACCTCGCAGGGCGAATAGGTTACCAGAAATAATTTCTGAAGCTGAATTACTAAAATTACTTAAAGCAACTGATAATATTAAGCATAAGACAATTATTACTATGTTGTATTCTTCAGGAGTCAGAAGAGGGGAATTACTTAATTTACGCATTAAGGATCTCGATTTCGATAAAAAAATTATCTTTGTAAGAGCAGGAAAAGGCAAAAAAGATCGTACAACAGTATTAGCAGATTATGCTATCTTAGTTTTAAAGAAATATTTAGAAATGTATAAACCTAATTATTGGTTGTTTGAGGGGACTAACAGAAAGCAATACAGTCCTACGAGTGTGCTTTCAATTTTAAGAAGGTCATCCATAAAAGCAGGGTTAAATAAAATTGTGAGACCTCATATGTTACGTCACTCATTTGCAACTCATATGTTGGAGCAGGGTGTGGATTTGCGTTATATTCAAACTATTTTAGGACATGAATCTCCTAAAACAACTGAGATCTATACACATGTTTCAAAATATTCTCTTGCAAAAATTAAAAGTCCATTTGATGCTATTTTCGATAAAAAAGTCAGTAATAACAAGGGATAGCAAGAGTGGATGATATAAAGATATAACAACTATTAGTT
>JAUVCP010000316.1 GCA_030590765.1 Flavobacteriaceae bacterium
AACTAAGTGAAATTTGATGTCATATAAACTGTGGGAGGTCTTTCGATAATGTTGCATCTAACAAATATAAAAATATCAAACTAAAGTCTTCGCCTAAAGGCGAGGGATTTTCTCCCATTCCCCGAAGGAGACATTAAATTCAGTTAAAAATATTTGGGCAATTAATCAAAAAACCAATTCAGAAATGGTTGGACTTTGTGGGTTGATTCACAATAATGATGGAGAAAATGAAATTGCTTATCGGTTTCGTGAAAAATTTTGGAATTTAGGATATGGAATCGAAATTGCCAAAGGTTTGATAGATTACAGCTTTGAAAAACTGAATTTTGAACTGGTCACTGCAGATGCTTATTTCTTGAACAAGAAATCTATCAAAATAATTGAAAAATTTATGCTTTTTGACAAAGAGTTTTATAACCAAAAGGATAATTGTTTAGATCGAAGGTATAAACTGACCAAGATAAAATGGATGCAAAATAGGAATTAACTTGCTTTTTTTTGAGCAAACTGAATATTGTACAGTTTACTGTAATATCCTTTTTTATCAAGCAATTCTCTATGTGAACCTTGCTCTACTATTTTTCCATTATCCATAACAATAATTTTATCAGCCTTTTGAATAGTTGCCAAACGATGCGCAATGATAATAGAAGTTCTGTTCTTAGTGATTTTTTCAGTTGCATCCTGAATCAATTGCTCTGCATATGAATCAATAGAAGAAGTTGCCTCATCTAAAATTAAAATACTTGGCTTACTTACCGAGGCTCTCAAAAATGCAATCAACTGACGTTGACCTACAGAAAGCATCACACCTCGTTCTTTTACATTGTAATTATAACCACCTGGCAGCGTCATGATAAAATCATGAATACCAATTTCTTTAGCAGATTTTTTGACCTCCTCTAAGGTTATTCTATTGTCCTTGAGCGTTATATTGTTAAATATAGAGTCTGAAAACAAAAATACATCCTGCAATACAACGGCAATTTCTTTGCGAAGATCATGCAACTTATAATCAGAAATATTGACATTATCAATAGTTATTTCTCCTTTCCGAATATCATAAAAGCGATTCAATAAATTGATAATTGTTGATTTACCAGCTCCTGTTGCTCCAACAATCGCAACGGTATCCCCTGATTTCACATCAAATGTAATACCTTTAATAACCTCTTCATCTTCAATATAACTAAAATAAACATCTTTAAAAGTTACATTACCTTTAAATGCTTTTACAGGAATTGTACCTTTATCTATTTCCGTTTCAACGGCATCCACAATTTTAAAAACCCGTTCTGCAGCAACCATACCCATCTGTAATGTGTTGAATTTATCAGCAATTTGTCTTAACGGTCTGAACAACATATTGTTCATCATGATAAAACTAATAATTTCACCAACAGTGACAGAGCTGTCTGCAATTGCATTTAAACCACCATACCAAACAACCAAACCTAAAGCAATAGATGGCAATACCTCTGCAACGGGAAAGAAAATTGAATTATACCAAACCGTTCTAACCCAGGCCTTTTTATGGTTTTCATTGATAGATCTAAATTTTTTATACTCAATCTCTTCTCGGGTAAATAGTTGTATAATCTTCATTCCGGTAATTCTCTCCTGAACAAAACTGTTTAAATTGGCAACTTCTGTTCTTACTTCCTGGAAAGCAGACTTCATTGCCTTTTGAAATATTTTTGTAGCAAATATCAAGATTGGCAGAATTGCAAAAACGATTAGAGCCAGTTGCCAGTTCATCCAAAGCATCACTGCAGCAATCACTATCATTTTTAGCAGATCACTAATGATCATAAAAAGTCCCTGACCAAAAATACTGGCAATAGTCTCAATATCAGATACAACTCGGGTAACCAATTTACCAACAGAAGAATTATTGAAAAATTTCATTTTAAAATAAGACAAATGCTGGAATAGCTGTATACGCATGTCCTTAACAATATTTTGACCTAACCAATTGGCAAAATAGATAAATAAAAACTGAAAAATCACTTCAAAAAGCAAAACAACCAGCATCAAAATGATAAAAACCAATAACTGTTTTGCATTTTTATTGGTAATATAATCATCAATTATTTGCTGCAATAGTACAGGACGTACTGCTGCAAAAACTGCTAATAAAACCACTGAAAGTGCAGCTACAAAAAAATGTTTTCTGTATTTTTTTGCATAACTCAGTAACCTTACAAACAACTGAAGATCAAATACTTTACCAGTTATTTTTTTATTTTTATCTTTTTGTTCTGACATTTCTATTTATTAAAACCTCCTCAGGGTAACCTATTTCTGTTAAAAATAATCCTCTCGCTTTTACAGATGCTCCCGCCTTTGTTCTGTCCTGTCCTTCAATAATACTTCTAAAATCTTCAACACTCAAATTGCTTTTACCAACTTCTAACAAAGTACCTACAATTGCCCTTACCATATTACGTAAAAATCTATTTGCTGTGATATAAAAAACCAAAAGATTATTCTCCTTTTTCCAAACAGCACGACTAACCGTACAATTATAGGTTTTTACATCGGTTTTTGATCGTGAAAAACTCTTAAAATTTTCATATTCCATTAGTAGTTTAGCAGCATTATTCATTTTAATAATATCCAGATCATCATGTTTGATTTGCCAGCTTGTATCTACTAAAAACGGATCCTTTACCAAAGAAATTCTATACGCATAACTTCGGTAAGTTGCATCAAATCTTGCATGAGCATCACTATTTACTAAAAATATTCGAATTATAGCAATATCATTTGGCAGAAACGCATTGAGTTTGAACTTTAACTGATCTTCATCCAATGTCTTTTCAACATCAAAATGTAAAAAATACTGACTTGCATGCACTCCTGCATCTGTTCTGCCACAACCTACAACCGAAATAGATACACTCAACAAAAGTGACAAGGAATTTTCTAATACTTCCTGAATAGATTTTGCATTAGGTTGTAATTGCCAGCCATGATAATTCTCTCCATGATAAGAAAGTTCAATAAAATACCTCAAAAATCTTTATTTTTACACAAAACAAAGATAATATAATATACTTAACGATTTTAATGAAAAAAATATTACTGCTTTCGGATACCCATAGTTATATGGATGATAAAATTTTACAATACTGTAAAAATGCTGATGAGGTATGGCACGCAGGAGATATTGGAAATAATAAAGTGACTGACAAAATAAGGCAGGTTTCAAAACTTAGAGCCGTTTATGGAAATATTGATGATAAAACAATCAGATCTGAATTTCCTTTGGATAACATATTTACAATTGAAAAAGTACAGGTTTGGATTACGCATATAGGCGGTTATCCATATAGATACGATCAGCGAATAAGAGAAAAGATCGCGAAAAACCCACCAAAATTATTTATTTCTGGTCATTCTCATATTTTAAAAGTACAATATGATAAGAAATTGAATCTCTTACATTTAAATCCGGGATCTGCTGGTAAATATGGTATTCACAAGGTAAGAACCATGCTTCGCTTTGTGATTGAAAATAAAGAAATAAAAAAACTGGAAGTTATTGAAATGAAAAATAGATTTT
>JAUVCP010000170.1 GCA_030590765.1 Flavobacteriaceae bacterium
TTTTGGTTTCATCTGATAATTAGAATCAGGCAAGTAAACTTACAATCCTCTCAATTTCCCCCTTTGTAATACTATGCGATAATGGTAAACAAGTGATGTTCTTAGCTAAAAATTGTTTGGAAGATATGTGATGTTTTAAATTGTGTTTACGATACAAACAGTGTTGGTTTGTTTGTTTGGGCAAAAGTTCCGAAAGGGAGATCAGCAACTGAATTAACAGATGATCTTTTATATAACAAAGATGTTTTTATCACACCAGGTATGATTTTTGGAAGTAATGGGGATGATTATATTCGATTTTCACTTTGTGTAAAAGAAGATAAAATTAAAGAGGTATTAAAAAGAATTTCATGAAGAAAATAGCAGTTATTGGATTAGGATTAATAGGTGGTTCTTTGGCACTAGAGTTGAAAAAAACTTCATGGGCAACTATTTATGGAATTGACAAAAATCCGGAGCATTTACAAAAAGCATTGGATCTGGGAATTATTTATAAAATTGCCAGTATTGATATTGTTAAAGATATGGATGTGGTGATCATTGCTGTTCCGGTTAATGTTGCGCCAATAATAGCAAATCAGGTATTGGATCTGATCAATGAAAACACTTTGGTATTTGATGTTGGATCTACCAAGGTTGGAATTTGTAAGGCTATAAAAGATCATCCAAAAAGAAAAAATTTCGTGGCATTACACCCAATTGCAGGTACTGAGTTTTCGGGGCCGGAAGCTGCCATTTATAATCTGTTTACGGATAAAGTAAATATCATTTGTGAGCAACATTTGAGTGGTGCAGCAATGGTAGATCGTGCCAGTAAGCTATTTGAAAATTTGAAAATGAGAAATGTATTTATGGAATCGGCTAAACAGCACGATACACATATTGCATACGTTTCACATTTATCACATATAAGTTCCTTTATGCTTGGAAAAACTGTTTTAGAGATTGAAAAGGATGAAAAAAGTATCTTCAATATGGCGGGTAGTGGTTTTGCATCTACGGTAAGACTTGCAAAAAGTAACCCAGCAACTTGGACACCCATATTTTTACAAAACAAAGTATCTATATTAAAATCATTGAATGAGTATATAAAAAATTTAAACGAATTTAAACAAATAATTGAAAACGAATCAGTTGAAGATGTTTATGCCATGATGGAGAACACAAATCGCATAAAGGAGGTTTTAGCTGGAATTAAAACAAATTAGAAAGATGGAAAACACAAATTTTAGGATATGGTTGGATAAAATGGAATTGAATCATCCGTTGGTTATTGCCGGTCCATGTAGTGCAGAAAGTGAAAAACAGGTATTAGAAGTGGCTCATGAATTAAAAAATACAGATGCCACAATTTTTAGAGCTGGTGTTTGGAAACCCAGAACCAGACCTGGAACTTTTGAAGGCAATGGTGCAAAAGCTTTACCATGGCTATTAAAAGTAAAAGAAGAAACAGGTATGTTAACTGCAGTAGAAATTGCAAATGCACAACATGCAAAGCTGGCATTAGAATTTGATGTAGATGTTTTATGGATTGGCGCTCGTACATCTGTAAATCCATTTGCTGTTCAGGAGATTGCAGATGCCATTCAGGGAACTGATAAAATTGTATTAGTGAAAAATCCAATTAATCCAGATCCTGCATTATGGATTGGTGCTATTGAACGTTTTTATAAAATGGGAGTAACTAATTTAGGGGCAATTCACAGAGGTTTTTCATCTTTTAGAAAATCTAAATATAGAAATATTCCAAGTTGGCAAATTCCAATTGATCTGAAAACAAAATATCCATTGTTACCAATTATCAATGATCCATCGCATATATGTGGTAATAGAGAAGGGATTTTTGAAGTTTCACAAACTGCTTTAGATCTCAAATTTGATGGTTTGATGATTGAAACTCATTGTCATCCGGATGACGCTTGGAGTGATGCTAGTCAGCAAATAAAACCAGTACGTTTGGTAGAAATCATGGAAGAATTGAAAGTGAGAAAGCCACGTTTTGAAAGAGAAGAATCCGTTTCAAAATTGAATGCATTTCGTAAAGAGATCAATGAAAAAGATGATCAATTACTGGAAACTTTGGCAGAAAGAATGCAAATAGTTGCGAATATTGGAATGGCAAAAAAAGAAAGTAATGTAGCTGTTTTACAAAACACACGTTGGAACGAAATTTTACAAAAGGTGATTGAAAAAGGAGAAGAGCAGGGTTTGACCCAAGGATTTATTGAAAAGATATTTAAGGCAATTCATCAGGAATCAATTGTGCATCAAGAGAAAATTATCAATGGATAACTCAATTATTATCAAAGTGAAATAGAATTATTAACCTTGTTTTCCCCTTTTAGTAATTGATATATATTGATGATTTATGACAGATAAATATGTTTTTACATAAAGTGGGGAACTTTATATGGTCATGAATATGTAAATAGGTTATATGCAATGGTGAAGAAACATTTAATGTATGATTTTAAAATGGATTGCTTTACGGATGATGCAAATGGTATCGATATGTAAGAGCAGCACCCTGGGTTGCTGATTATTGGAAATAACCAAAAATAAAAGCCTCTGTACAGAGGCTTTTATTTTTTTAAACAATGTTGTGATCTACAAATTCGGAATTCGTAATACCTGACCTGGATAGATCTTATTCACATCTTTTAATAGTGGTTGGTTGGCTTCAAAAATATCATTGTACTTCATGGCATCACCATAATACTTTTTAGCAATCAAACTTAATGATTCACCACTTTGAACAGTATGAAATTTAGCCTCTGGTGCTGGAACTGCTGTTGTCATGTTATCTTCAACATTAGCAATTCCTTCTGTATTTCCAATAGCTAATAATACTTTTTCTCGTGTAGCCTGATCAGAAGCTGTACCCCAAACTTTAGCAGTATCACCATCAATTTCAACGTCAAGATCGGTAACGTCAAAACCATTTAATTGAATAACATTTACTAATTTTGCTGCATTTACTTTGTTTTCGGCAGCTGAATCAATTGAATTATCACCTGCTCCTTTTGAAAATGAAAATAGTCCCATATTTATTTAATTTTTTTATTGGTTAATGACTGTGAAATTACAAAAATAATCTTAGAAATTGAAATAATTAGGAGATTTAACTGTCCTGTATAACATACATAAAATTTATATCTTTGTTTAAAATTCAAAGGATGAAAGTAATTCGTTTTGATTTAGAAAATTCTGTTTTAAATAATTTTATTGCAGAAATCAGGGATGTACATATTCAAAAAGATTCAATGCGTTTTAGAAGAAATATAGAGCGAATTGGTGAAATTTTAAGTTATGAATTAAGTAAAA
Organism: Flavobacteriaceae bacterium; assembly: GCA_030590765.1. Classification (GTDB taxonomy): domain Bacteria; phylum Bacteroidota; class Bacteroidia; order Flavobacteriales; family Flavobacteriaceae; genus Lutimonas. The sequence goes on from JAUVCP010000170.1 coordinate 3,325, forward strand.
CCATAGCATATGATCCTGTAAAAGTGATTACTCCACTTGGTGAAAAAATAATTAATAAAAGTCAGAATAATCTAGTTTTGTGTTCTGTTTTAAGAGCCGGATTACCCTTGCATAGAGGTATATTGAATTATTTTGACACCATTGAAAATGCATTTATTTCTGCCTATCGACATCATATAAATGAGGATCAATTTAAGATTCATGTTGAATATCTTGCAACACCTCACCTTGATGGTAAAATATTAATTTTAGCTGACCCTATGTTAGCAACCGGCAGCTCATTATCAGCAGTTTACGATTCTTTAAAAGAATTAGGAAATATTCTGCAAATACATGTTGTATCGGTAATAGCATCACAAGAAGGGATAGATTTTATTGAAAAACATTTTCCAGAAAACACAACTCTTTGGGTTGCAACTATTGATCAATTTCTTAATGAAAAAGGATATATTGTTCCCGGACTAGGAGATGCGGGAGATTTGGCTTTTGGATCAAAATTATGATTTTCTACAAAAAATAGACTACGATTAATAATATAAAAAAGTTGAATAAAACCAATTCTTTAAGCCAGTATTTTTCAGTGATTTGTAGATAGTTTGCATATAGAATACTCAGAGGGAAAAATAAAAAAGAGAATTCAGAACCATTTTTTATCGGAGCAATCAAAACAATTATTAGAGATGTAATAATATGAGCTAACAAAACAAACCATGTTGATTTATAATCTATTTTTGCTAGTAAATTTTTTTGTGTAATTGCAGGGATAGCAAAAAGGCCAAAAAATATAAGAAAAGATATTGGAACTAATAGTTTGTAATCTAAATAGTTATAAAACCCAAAATTGTACAATAATTTCCAATAATCGTCAAAAAAAGAAAGATCACCAATTAGTAATAGATAAGTGTAAAAAAGGAAAATTGGGGTTATCCATCCTATAAATGGTATTAAAATATTTTTCCAGCTTAATTTATTAAATATAAATATAGCAAAGAACAAAAGAAACAAGTATAAAAAACTCCAGACATAAAACAAACTTGCCAATCCTATCCAAAAAGCAGAGTCAAAAATCTTTTCTTTTGGTTTAAGTACAGATCTCAAGCTGTAGATTCTTCTATATGTAAATAGTAAAATTAAATTTGAAACTAAAACATTTCCATCAGAGAAAGAGAAAGGAAAAATTCCAAATAGTAAGATGTAAAAAAGAAGAGCAAAAGAATTATCATCTGTCAGGATATTTTTTCTTATAATAAAATTAATGATGAAAATGCTTAGGATCAACAGAAATAAAAAAAAGATTTTTTTGAGGATATAATTGAAAGTAATATCATTGATTACGATTACCTGATTTCCAATTATATAAACAATTGTCATTAATACAGACAAGAATATAAAATTAATTGGCTTTGTTTTATTAAAAAAATTGGCAATCATAAAGTTATTTTTCTATTTTTGCCTCGTTGAAGATTTTATAACTACTAAATACAAGGTTTAGCGAATGTAAAAAACTTTATAACAGTAGCCTAAAGGTTTAACCAGATTTTAAATTAAAAGATATGATTTCAACTAATATTTTCAGAGCAATTGGAGATTTTTGTACTGATATTTTGTTCCTGCCATATGATGCTTTTCGATTTACGGAAGGTTGGTGGAACTCTAACCTTGTAAATGCCATTTTTGTTTCAATTATCATTCTTTTATTGATGTATTGGATCGGTCGTTTAGTTTCCTATAGAAATACCGTAAACGAATAAAAAAATCAATCAAAGTGGGTAGTAAGAACAAACTGAAAAGATTTCGTGAGAACGAAACATTTAAAAATGTAATTCAACCTACCCGAAAAGATGTTTTTAATGGATTTTATTTGAAAGGAAAATGGAGTACATTTTTTAAGAATAATAATCCAATTGTTTTAGAACTTGGTTGTGGTAAAGGAGAATATTCCATGGCTCTTGCAGAAAAATTTCCGAATAAGAATTTTATAGGTGTTGATATAAAAGGAGCCCGATTTTGGAGAGGGGCTAAATCTGCCTTAGAAGATAATTTAAACAATGTAGCTTTTTTAAGAACACAGATCGAGCTTATAGATCTTTGTTTTTCTGAGAAAGAAGTTTCTGAGATCTGGATTACTTTTCCCGATCCTCAGATAAAATATAAAAGGACAAAACACCGGTTGCTTAATCAATCTTTTCTTAAAAAGTACCAAACCATTTTATCTCAAGAAGGAATAGTTCATTTAAAGACAGATAGTGAATTTTTGCATGGGTATCTACTCGGACTTTTACATGAAGGAGAACATGAGATTTT
>JAUVCP010000098.1 GCA_030590765.1 Flavobacteriaceae bacterium
ATTAAAGCTTCTTTGCTTACCGGAATTGTTCTTGCTTTTGCACATACTATTGGTGAGTTTGGAGTGGTTTTGATGATTGGCGGAAATATTTCCGGAAAGACAAAAGTTGCGTCTATTGCAATTTATGATGAGGTAGAATCTTTGAATTATGATGTAGCAAATACCTATTCATTGATATTATTTGCCTTGACATTCGTAATCTTATTATTTGTGTATTTAATCAATGGGGGTTACTTAAAAAGATTTGTAAAATGATAAATGTTTCTTTATTTAAAAAATTACAATCTTCATCAGGTGAAATGTTACTAGATGTAAATTTCATTATTGAAAAACAAAAACTTGTAACCCTTTACGGGCAATCAGGAGCAGGTAAGACCAGTATTTTAAAAATGATTGCCGGAATTTTTTTACCAGATGACGGATTTATAAAAGTGGGTGATGAAGAATGGTATAATAAGCCAAAAGGAATTGATCTGAAACCTCAAAAAAGAAATTTAGGTTTTCTTTTTCAGGAGTATTCTTTGTTTCCAAATATGACTGTAGGTGAAAACCTGAAATTTGCTCTTAAAAAAGGTCAGAATAAGGATATTGTAAAAGATCTTATTGAGATTGTAGATCTTGGAGATTTGCAATTTCGTAAACCGGATACCTTATCTGGCGGACAAAAACAGCGTGTAGCCTTGGCAAGAGCCTTGGTGCAAAAGCCAAAGATTTTATTACTGGATGAACCTCTTTCTGCTCTGGATCAGGAAATGAGAGCCAAACTACAGCAATATATCATTCAGGTGCACCAGGAGTTTAAACTAACTACTATTTTAATTAGTCATGATGTTTCGGAAATTATTAAAATGTCTGATTATTTGATTGAAATTGATGAAGGAAAATTAATAAGTAAGGAAAAACCAACTGATTTTTTCACAAAGAATAATATCAATGCAAAGTTTCAGTTTACAGGTGAAGTAATTCATATGATCAAACAGGATTTTATATTTATTATTACCGTATTGATTGGTAAAGAACTGGTAAAAGTAATTGCCGATGACGATGAAGCTAAAAGTATAAAAATTGGCGACAAGGTGCTAATTGCTTCCAAAGCTTTTAACCCGGTGATCCAAAAAATTGGTTGATTACCAGTTGAATACTGTTTGGTGTAATTTTTTGTTTGAATTTTTATTTCTTTTTTGATATGCTCTTATCAGCTTATAAAGTTAAAAGTGTTTTTTATATCTACAAAAATTACTAACTTGTGATATACTTATAACATAAGGGAAATTATTATGAGAATTCATTTAGATTTAAAAAGCAAGAAAGGCCTTCATTTAGTATTGTTTTTTGTAATTATTTTTGGGTATTTACAAACAATAAATATTTCGGTTGCACAACAAATTGATCAGGAATATTCTGAATTTACAGGATTGGTAGTTGATAGCAAAACTAAAAAACCACTGGAATTTGCAAGTGTTATTGTGAACAGTTCAAATATTTCAACTATTTCTAATTTGGATGGTGTGTTTTTATTAAAAGTACCTGCAACTGATTTAGATAAAAGTGTAACGATTTCATATCTGGGATATAATAATCACACTATTAAGTTAAAGGATTTCTCTTCAGTTAAAATGGAAATTAAAATGGAAGAATCATTTGTAAGTCTTCCAAATGTTAGTTTGGTTTCTGGAGATCCAAAGGAAATTTTAAAAAAGGTATTGAAAAATCGTGATATAAATTATCCAAACAAATCTTTGATCATGAACGGGTTTTATAGAGAATCCATTAAAAAAAGACGAAAATATGCATCTTTATCTGAGTCGGTAATAGAAATTTACAAACAGCCACATCATACAGTGTCAAAAGATCAGGTAAAATTATTTAAATCCAGAAAAAGTACAGATTACCGGAAGTTAGATACTTTGGTAATAAAACTACAGGGAGGGCCTTATAATAATATCAATATGGATATGATTAAGAATAAGGACCTGTTCTTTAGTGAAGATCTTTTTGATCTCTATGATTTTACTTTTGATAAAACAATAAGTATCAATAACAAACCTGTTTACGTTATTAGTTTTATCCAAAAAAGCAGTATTGTTGAGCCACTTTTTAAAGGTAAATTATATATTGATGTAAATTCATATGCATTAACTAAAGCTATTTTTAGTCTTAATCTTGAAAACTTGAAAAAAGCCAGTAAGTATTTTGTAAAAAAGAAACCTGCAAAAGCGGAAGTGATTCCAATACATACAAAATATATTGTTGATTATAGAAATAATAATGGCAAGTGGTATTACAATTATGGCAGAATAGAACTTAGTTTTAAGATCAAGTGGGATAAAAAAGTGTTCAATTCTATTTATCATTTAACCATTGAAATGGCTATTACAGATTGGAAAATAAATACAGATCGTAAATCCTTAAAAAACAAAGAAAGACTAAGACGTAACGTGATTATTAATGACAGTGCTTCTGGTTTTTCAGACCCTAAGTTTTGGGGAGATTATAATGTAATTGAACCGGATAAAAGTATTGAGAATGCCATTCGAAAAATAAAAAAACAGTTAGATAAAAATTAATATTTTTTTATCGTATTTGAGATATTTAAAGTTTTAATAAAGTTTTAATAAAGTTAAAGGGTATAATTTGTAATTTGCCCCGCTTTAAGGATTATTTTATTGAAATTTATGTTGTCAAAAAATTGTTATACTTCACTATTTAAAAAGGTTATATTTTTTATAGTCTTTTTTATTTCTAGTCATTTGTTTGCACAAATAGATAATAATAAGGTGATTGAAACTGATGCTTTTTCTTATCAACCTAAAGAAAAAAGTAATGATAAACAGCTTACATTTTCTGAATTGAATTCTTTTGAAAATAAAGGAGAGACAATAACTTTGTTCGGTACTTTTAAGGATATTTCTGAGAATTTTCCAAAATATGGTGTTGTTCCTAAGAAATTACAACGCAGAATGAATGACAATTCTACCCATGACAAAGATGTGATGGTTAAAAAATTCTGGAACGGAAAAGATGTTAGTAATGTAAAAATTCAAACCAAACTTGAATTAGGTAGGTTAGAGACCTCAACAAACAAAATAAGAATTGAATGCAGAGATCATAGCTATGTTGATGGTGATAGGGTGAGATTGTCAGTTAATGAAACCGTAGTCAGGTCAAATATTATTTTACAGGCTGGGTTTTATATGATTGACATTGATTTGAAAGAAGGTTTTAACAGAATTGATATTGAAGCATTAAATCAGGGAACTTCAGGGCCAAATACAGCTGAATTTAGGGTTTTTGACGGAAATGGCAATTTGCTTACTTCGAACGAATGGAATATTTTAACCGGTTATGTAGCGACACTTATCGTTACTAAAATTTGAGCTACCTTTAGCAAGATTTATCATATAAATAAATTATTATAGTGAAGAAAATCATTCTTTTTCTGGTTAAATTTGGGGCGTTTGCTATTTTTATAATAGGGCTTTTCTTTGCAGCAGTTTACTACAATATTTTTGGGCACCTTTATACAAAATCAGAGCTAAAGGATTTTAGAAATGAAACGGCATCTATTGTAACTTCAGATGATGGCATTTTAATTGGGAAGTTTTTTGATGAGAACAGAACAAATGTTGAATTCAAAGATCTACCTAAATACCTGGTAGATGCTTTAATAGCAACGGAAGATGTTCGTTATTATGAGCATGGAGGTGTTGATTCCCGCAGTATGTTTCGTGTTTTATTTAAATCCATTTTATTGGGACAAAAAAGTTCAGGTGGTGGAAGTACTTTAACCCAGCAACTGGCTAAGAATATGTATGGGCGAAAAAGTTATGGACCTTTGACCATGCCAATCAATAAAATGAAGGAAGTGATTCTTGCAAATCGTTTAGAAGAGATCTATTCTAAAGATGAAATTCTTACCCTTTATTTAAATACAGTTCCTTTTGGAGAAAATGTTTTAGGAATCCAGTCGGCTTCAAGGAGATTTTTCAATAAAGATGTGAGAATTTTAAAAGCAGAAGAAGCAGCAGTTTTGATAGGACTGCTAAAAGCTAATACATATTATAATCCAAGGTTATATCCTGAACATGCCATGTCAAGACGAAACGTGGTGCTGGAGCAAATGGAGAAGTATGAATACTTGACCAAACGAACAGTAGATTCTCTTCAATCTCTTCCTTTAGATCTGGATTATGCTAATTTGGAATCTGAAGGACCTGCCAATTATTTTTTAGTGCAGGTAAAAAAAGAAGTAAAAGAATTGTTAAAAAGTATAAACAGAGAATTGGATACGGTTTATGATATTCGGAAAAGTGGATTGATCATTGAAACAACTTTAAATATTGATTTGCAAAATTATACATTGATGGCATTTCAGTCCCATTTGGGAAAAATGCAATTAAGAATGGATCAACAATACAAAAGGGGTATTAGTAAATCAGAATTGGAGAAAATAGCAAATGCACAATTAAAAAAGTTAAAAATCAAAAAAAATACAGATATAAGAAAGAAAAGAGAAATGTTCTCTTGGAAAGGTTTTTATACGGATTCAATTTCTTATAAAGATAGTATAAAGAAAGATCTTACTTTGTTACATGCCGGATTGATAGCAGTTGATCCCAACACAGGAGCAATAAAGATTTGGGTAGGAGGCATTAATCATCGAAAATACCCTTATGATCAGATATTTGCACAAAGACAAACCGCATCGGCTTTCAAGCCAGTATTATATGCCACAGCTTTTGAAGAGGGAGCAATGCCATGTCAGTATTTAGATAATGATGAGTTAATTTTAACAGACTATGATAATTGGAACCCTCAAAACTACAATCATTCGGTAGGTGGTAAATATTCCATTGCTGGAGCTTTAGCAAAATCGATGAATATTCCAACGGTAAATTTATTTTTACAACTTCCATTCAAAAGTTTACAAACAATGTGGAGCAATTTAGGCTTTTCACAAACTTTGGAGTATAATCCTTCAACAGCATTAGGTGCAGCAACCGCAAGTTTATACGAAATGGCTTTTGCGTATGCAAGTTTTGCCAACAGCGGAACTAAGGTGGAACCACAAATTATATCATCAATTAAAAATTCAAAAGGAGAAGTACTTTACCAAAATGAGTTTCTACATGAAAAAGAACAGTTATTGAGTGAGAATAGTACCATACTTTTAAATGCTGTTTTGCAAAAAGCAATTAATGAGGGTACCGGAAGATCCATAAAAAATGTTTATGGAGTTCAATTACCATTAGCTGGAAAAACAGGAACTTCACAAAATTATGCCGATGCCTGGTTTTTAGCTTATAATCCAAATTTGGTTATGGCTACCAGAGTTGGAGCATCCATGCCGAGCATTCACTTTAATAATGGAGCAAATGGATCAGGTAGTACTTTGGCCTTGCCTTTGATTGCTAAAACACTTCAGAAAGTACAAAAGAATAGAAAAATTAAAAATAAGTATTTTAGAGCTTTCGCTGAATTGCCTATAGCATATGAGCATGTACTTGATTGTGATGATTTTATAGAGACAACAGATATTGAGAATTTCTTTGGCGAAATTTTCAAAAATAAAAACACTACCTTTAAGAAAGCCTCCAAAAAAGCAGCCAGAAAGGCAAAGAGAAAAAACAAAAAGCCTTTCTTTAAAAGGATTTTTGGTAAAAAGGAGGAATAAATGTGAATGGTTCTGTTTAAATTGAAGGTGTTGCTGCAAATCCCGACAGATCTTTCAACTTAAGTGCAGAAGAAATGACCGGATTCACAGCAATGTTATATAAATTATCCTATTGATTAAGCCTCATTTGACATGCTTGTAAGCATAGCCAAACCTCCAAAGAAGAAAATGAAAATCACGGAAATTATTAACACGATCAACATGAGCAGTAAGTTGCCTTTAGCCCAATTCTTTTTATGGATATTGGTTTCTTCACTAAACGCCCAAACCAACAACATGATAATTCCTACAAGAGGAATTCCTGTAATGAAAATTGTTAGAGCCCATTCTTTATAATTTAATATTCGCAAGTTTTGTGTTGTAAGATTTTCCATTTTTTTGTTTAAATTTGAATTTCATTAATAAAGGTAAATGGTCAGATGCCTGTTTGAAATCATTGAGCACTTCACCATCTATAAAAGTAATATAATTTTTGTTGTAAAAGATATAGTCTAGCCTTTCGGTAGGGTTTTCTGAAATATAAGTTTTTGGATAATTATTTTTGTCAAAGACTGCATTTCCAAGTTCGGGTACATTTAGCAATAGGTCTATTGTTGCATTTTTAAATTTAATATCACTATTAAAATCTCCTAATAAAATTGTGGGATACACATTTTTATACCTGTTGAAGATTTCAATTACTTTTTTTGTTTGTTTCAATCTTGTATCCTGATTATATGATTCTATGTGCACATTGATCAATACTAAAGTTTTATCCTTAATATTGATTTTTACTACTTGTGCTAACCTGTCAATATAAAATGCATCATAATAAAAAGGATTTGATTTATCACGTTCCAGTTCAAACCTATCTTGATTTGCGATCTTATATTTGCTCAGAATGGATTGGCCAGAAAGAATCCTTCCAAAATGGGAAGAGATTGGGAATTCAGGATATGGTAAGTATTTTTTATCCCAGTTGATTGCCTGCCCTATATAATCATATCCTAATTTTGCAATCTCATTTTGCTGATTGACATTAAAAGATCTTTTAGAGGCATAATCAATTTCCTGAAAGGCTAAAATATCAGCATCAATTATTTTGAATTGATCTAAAACCAGTTGTAAATTTTTGTCAAAAAACGATTTTTGATTTTTGGTGGAAGTATTATTTGTAAGTCCGCTTAAATAACCAATATTATAGGTAACAATACTAAATACAGAATCGTTTTTAGTTTTTTGTGAATTATTATTGTGGTAAATCTTGGAGTATTCTTTAATACTATAATTTGGTGAAGATGCCCATAAATAGAATCCAAAAGTGATAAATATCAAAAACAGAACGACCATAGCTAGCCATCGAAATAAATTATTCATTATTGAGGGGATTAACGAAAACACAAAAGTATTAAAAAAGAAGCAATAGTCAAATATATATAAGAATAAATTTTTTTTAAGGTTATTTAATATATATATTTGCAGCCCAAAAAAATTAGAATTTAAACTTTAAAAGTATATTTGTGAAAGGAGGTGCCAGACTATGTTGATAATCCCTGTTAAAGATGGAGAGAATATAGATAGAGCGTTAAAACGTTTTAAAAGAAAATTTGATCGAACTAAAACAATGAGAACGTTACGTGAACGTAAACAATTTACTAAACCTTCAGTTGTGAAAAGAAAGCAAATACAGAAAGCGCAATATGTGCAAGCAATGAGAACGGCTGAAGAAAAAGGTTAGTC
>JAUVCP010000222.1 GCA_030590765.1 Flavobacteriaceae bacterium
TTTTACTGTTTTTTTTGGTTTTTGCTTTGAATCTGATTCTTTTTTTGCCATGGTTAATTGTTTAATTATTTTGTAATACCCACAAAACTATTAAATTATATTTTTAAATCCTAAATTTTTAAGAGTTTGATAATTTAAGTATCTTTGATTTACCTTTTTTAAATCATTATATGACAAAAATAGCCGTTTTCGGTGGCGGAAGTTGGGCCACAGCAATTGTAAAAATGCTTTCTGAAAATTTAGATGAAATTAGTTGGTATATGCGAAGTGTTTATATTACTGAACATATCAAAAGAAATAAGCATAATCCAAATTATTTAAGTTCAGCTAATTTACAACCTGAAAAGCTTATTTTATCAAATGATATTAATGAAATTGTGCGTTCAGCTGATTGTTTGATCTTTGCAATTCCTTCTGCTTTTTTAAAATCAGAGTTAGACAATATTACTGTTCCGCTAGACGGGAAAATCATTTTTTCTGCAATCAAAGGAATTGTTCCAGAATCAGGTTTGATCGTTGGAGAACATTTTCATGAAAAACTAAATGTTCCATTTGAAAATATTGGAGTTATTACTGGTCCATGTCATGCAGAGGAAGTTGCAATGGAGCGTTTGTCTTATTTAACTATTGCCTGTCAGGATGAAGCTAATGCTGAGTGCTTGGCTAATGTTATATCCGGAAGGTATATAAAAACTAAAATTTCAGACGATATTATTGGTACTGAATATGCGGCAATGTTAAAAAATATTTTTGCAATTGCTGCCGGAATTGCCCATGGTTTGGGTTATGGTGATAATTTTCAGGCAGTTTTGATGTCAAATTCTATTCGTGAAATGAAACGATTTATCAAGAAGGTTCATAAGATGAAGAGAAATATCAATAATTCGGCTTATCTGGGAGACCTTTTGGTTACAGGATATTCTACTTTTAGTAGAAATAGAATGTTTGGAAATATGATTGGGAAAGGTTATACGGTTAAATCTGCTATGATGGAAATGAGTATGGTTGCTGAAGGGTATTATGCTACAAAAAGTGCCTATAAAATAAATCAAAAAAATAAAGCTATTACCCCAATCATAGATGCTGTTTTTGGTATTCTATATCAAAATAAGAATGCCAAAGATATATTTCAAAAATTAACAGATGAATTAGATTAACTGTTTTGAAAGCGTATACCCTTTTCTTTTTTATGCTTGCTACAATTGGAATTTCGGCGCAAAATCTCAAGGGGTTTGTTTATGATAGAATTTCAAATAAACCAATTGTTGATGCTAATGTGTATGTCAAAAATTCAGATTTTGGTAACAAAACAAATAAAAAAGGTCGTTTTAATATAAAAAGATCGTCAAGAACTTTTACTATTGATACTTTAGTAATTTCACATATTAGCTATAATACAAAAACAATCATCAACCCTGATCTTACTATAATTGATACCATTTTTTTAAGTTTAAAGTCAAATATTCTTGATGAAATTCAATTAACAGAAAATAAAAAATTAAAGAGAAATTTAAGTTTTAAAGATTTAGCACCTCTTCAAAAAAACATTCATTCCTTCGCTTCCTTACTTATAAATGATAAGATTTATATTTTTGGTGGTGATTTAACCTTTAATGTAAATACATATAGAAAAGCTCTAAGTGAATTTGATTATAGTCAGGGTCCACCTGGGGCTAGCATGAAATATTTTTTTGACAATGTTTTTTTATCACATCAACCTTCATTTCAAGATTTTAATAATGAATTGTTTATTTATGATATCAATACAAACCAATGGAATAATGAAGATATTGGGTTAAGAAAAAGAGCTTATCACAATACTAATTATGATAAGGATAATAATAAAATTTACATATTAGGAGGTAAACGTTTATCTAAAAATAAAAGCTTTGAGTATCTTGATGATAAAATTGAAGTATTAGACCCTGCTTCTAAAAGCATAGAAATTGATAAAACAAATCCTCATCAGGCGATTAATTTTGAATCTTTTATTTATAAAAATAACTTGATCGTTCTGGGAGGATCTATTAAAATGAACAAGAATAAAGAAAAAGTTTATTCAAATAAAATACACTTATATGATCTTAAGAGCGGTTTATGGTATCATATCGGAAATATGCCAAAAGCGAAAGAGACAAATGGGATATTAATAGGAGATAAGATATTTTATTTGGAGGGTATGATAAAAAGCCATTGACTCAAATGGAATCATTTGATTTAATTACAGGTAAATGGAGTGTCAATGGTGATTTATTTACCGAAGTGAGTAGGCCGGCACTAACGAAAAAGGACAATACAATTTATTTGTTTGAAAATGGAATAGTTTTCACCTACAATATTGTGACCAGAGAATTAAAGGAATATCATGTCAATCTTTTTTTAAAAGCATCAAAAATGTATTTTGTAAATAAGAAATTAATCATTTTAGGAGGATTTTATGATAGGGAATTTTCTGTTCAGCCCTCAAATGGTGTGTTTAGTATTGATTTAGATGAGTTTGAAAACACAAGGATTCACAATATTAAAAAGCTGTAAATTTACATTTGGTTATTTTCCCTAATCATAGGTTTTTTCTTTAATAAATTATTCTAATTTTTTCTTTTCTTTGCAAAATGATAAGTGAGATAAGCAAGACCGACTAAAATAACAAACGGAAGATATGCAGCTATTGCAACTCCAATTTCATAACGCTGATCTGGTGCATTTTTTATTTTTTCTTCAATATTGACAGATTGTAAAAGAAGGATAAAAAGGGATAATTTCATTTATTGTAGGTTTTAATTGCTACTGATTTAATTATTTTCTAATTGCATAGATCAATTCATCTAAAAGTTGCCCGTTTTTGATCAGAGTTTGATCAAATTTGGCCTCCAATGTAAATCCATTTTTTTCAAGGATTTTCTGAGAACCAGGATTATTTCCAAAAGGTCGCGCAAAAATTCTATTGATATCAAATGTAATAAAAGCAAAATTTACTATTTGTTTAATCGCTTCAGTCATGATTCCATTACCCCAAAAGGGTTCAGCCAACCAGTAGCCTAATTCGGCATTCTTTTTTTGAATATCCGTTTGAGGGTGAATTCCAATTCCTCCAACAGCTTCCCCATTAATATCAATTGCAAATATATGTACAGGATCATCAGCTGTTGCATGCTCAATAAATTTTCTCCCATTTTCTTTTACATATGGATGAGGAAAACCATCGGTTAAATATTTGGCAATATTCGGATTGTTGGCATATTTTACTAAGCTGTCTAAATCATTTATATTCCATGGCCGAAGTTTGTAATCCATATCAAAATATTTTCAAATTTATTTACTCTTAAATTTTTGCAATGCTTCTTTTGTGAAATCTGATAATACCAATTTACCGCTTATTTCAGCATTATTTTTTAGTAATGTGTCCCAGTGATCTGTATTTTTCCAAAGTATTTTTTTCCATTCTTTTAAGGCATCCGGATTGTAAGAAGCTAATTTGTTTGCTAAAATCTCAATGGCTTTATCCATCTCTCTGGTATTGTCAAAAGCTCTGGCAAACAATCCTTTTTCTTTTCCCCAGTAGGCGGTTTTCCAGTTTGTAGCATCTATACTCAATTCGCTTAAAGCGGAAACACCCATTTTCCGTTCAAGAGCAGGGGCAATAACAAAGGCACCAATTCCAATACTTAATTCAGATAATTTGATACTTGCAGCTTCTGTAGCAAAACAATAATCAGTTGCAGCTAAAATTCCAACGCCACCACCAACTGTTTTTCCCTGAGCGCGGCCAATAATCAGTTTGGAACACTTACGCATACTATTCAATAAGTTTGCGAAACCTGAAAAGAACTTTTTTCCTTGTTCCATTGTATTTACTTCCAGTAATTCGTCAAATGAAGCGCCGGCACAAAAGGATTTTTCACCATCGCTTTTTAAAACAATTATATTAACATCAAGATTGGTATCAAGCCGATTAAAAGTTTCTGTCAAACTATTTAATAAATCACCGGGTCATGAATTACTGGCAGGATGGAAAAAAGTAATGGTTGCAACTGTGTTGGTGATATTGGTATAGATTGTGCCTTGGGTCATAATGAAGTTTTTCGAATTAAGTAAAAGATCCCTACTTTCGTGGGAATGACATTAGACTTTAATAAATTTGGTTAAGAAAGTCCGTTGGTTGTAACTTTTCTATCTATTTTTCGCATAAGTCCCTGTAAAACCTTTCCAGGACCGATCTCAGTAAATTCGGTTGCTCCATCTACAATCATTTGCTGAATGGTTTGTGTCCACCTTACCGGTGATGTTAATTGAGCAATTAAATTTTCTTTTATTTCAGAGGCACTTGTTACAGATTTTCCGGTTACATTTTGATAGATTGGGCAGTTTGGTTCATTAAAATTTGTAGCTTTAATTGCGGCGGCCAGTTCTTCCCTTGCAGGTTCCATAAGTGGAGAGTGAAATGCGCCTCCTACAGGTAATACCATAGCCATTCGGGCACCTGATTCTTTTAAAATTTCACAAGCATGCTCTATTGCCTTAATTTCACCTGATATCACCAGTTGTCCGGGGCAATTATAGTTAGCAGCAACAACCGTTCCGCCTACCTGATTACAAACCTCTTCTACAATTTTATCTTCCAGACCTATTACTGCCGCCATGGTTGAAGGTTCAATTTCACATGCTTTTTGCATTGCCATGGCACGTTGAGAAACCAATTTAAGAGCAGATTCAAAATCCAAAGCACCGTTGGCGACCAAAGCAGAGAATTCACCAAGTGAATGACCAGCCACCATATCCGGTTGAAAGTCATCGCCCAAGGTTTTAGCTAAAATTACCGAATGCAAAAAAATAGCAGGCTGTGTTACTTTGGTTTGTTTTAAATCTTCAGCAGATCCATTGAACATGATATCTGTTATAGAAAACCCCAAAATGGCATTGGCTTTGTTAAATAATTCTTTTGCAAGATCTGATTTTTCGAATAGGTCTTGTCCCATTCCTGAAAACTGAGCT
>JAUVCP010000091.1 GCA_030590765.1 Flavobacteriaceae bacterium
GGCTTTTTTCTGAATTTCTTCAGAAACATGAATTTCAGGCAATTCGTACTTCATACACAAATACAATTTTTTCATATTGTTCATTTTCATATAAGGACATTCGCTACAAGCACAGGAATTGTCTTCTACAGCAGGGGCAGGAATCAATTTTTTATCAGGAACCTCTTTTTGCATTTCGTGTAAAATACCGGCTTCGGTTGCCACAATAAATTCTTTAGCGGGGTTGTTTTTAGCATAATTAATCAAACCGGAAGTAGACCCAATATATTCAGCTGTTTTTAGGATATGATCTTCTGATTCAGGGTGTGCAATTATTTTTGCATTCGGATAAGATTTATGGGTATTGATCAATTTGTCAATGGAGAATGCTTCATGAACTACACATGCTCCATCCCATAATAACATTTCTCTACCAGTTTCTTTTTGAATCCATGCTCCTAAATTTTTATCAGGCGCAAATATAATGGGTTGATCTAAAGGAACAGAATCAACAATTTTTTTGGCATTAGAAGAAGTACAACACAAATCACTAATGGCTTTTACTTCGGCCGAAGTATTGACATAAGTAATTACAATATGATCGGGATGTTTGTCTTTTAAAGCTTGCAATGCATCTGCCGGACAAGAGTCAGCCAAAGAGCAACCTGCATTCAAATCGGGTAAAACTACTTTCTTTTGCGGATTTAAAATTTTAGCCGTTTCAGCCATAAAATGTACACCGGCAAAAACAATTAAATCGGCATCTACTTCAGAAGCTTTGTAGGATAATTGTAAACTGTCTCCTACAAAATCAGCAATATCTTGAATGGCAGGTTCTTGATAATAATGTGCTAAAATAACTGCATTTTTTTCTTTTTTTAATTTGATAATTTCTTTTGCAAAATCAATTTTCTCTGAAGTTTCAACATCTAAAAATCCTGCTTTAATTATATTTTTTTTGGCTTTTTCTAGGTTCATAGGTATGGAGATCAATAAGTATGTCACAAAAATAATGTTTTTTAAGAAACAAAAAGAATATTAGCGAAATCAATAGTCAATATTCCTTCATCATTAAATGCATTTGAATGTTTTTTTGTAAAGCTCAATAAGATTCAGTATATTCCACTAACTACTAACAAATTAAAAATGGATAATCCTATAAAAATACTCATTGTTGAAGATGAGATGATCATCGGTGCTAATATTTCTTTACAATTAAGCGAATTAGGCTATGATGTTGTTGGTATTGTGCCACGAGGGGAAGAGGCTTTGATTCATGTAGAACAAAATAAACCGGATATTGTTTTGCTTGATATTCAATTAAAAGGAGAACTGGATGGAATTGAAACTGCTAAACAAATGCAGGCAAAAAGGGATATCCCAATTATTTATTTAACAGCCAATACCGATGAGTATCATTTTGCACGTGCAAAAGAAACCAGCCCTCATGCATTTATTTCAAAACCCTTTAAAAAATTGGATTTGCAACATGCCATTGAATTAACCATTAGCCGAATGCTTATGAACAAAGATGAGGATATAATTCCAAAGGATAATTGCGAATCTCCTTATGTATTGAGTGATAGTATTTTTGTAAGGAGAAATGATAAAATGATCAAGATTCTGATTAATGATATTTACTATTTTGAAGCCGACAGGAATTATTGCAAGATCTATTCAAAAACCAGAGAGTGTTTGTTGGTAATGACTCTAAAAGATATTGATGAAAAATTACCAAAAGAGCAATTTCTAAGAATTCACAGATCATATATTGTCAATCTTTCTCATGTTGATGAGGTGGCTGGAAGTCATGTAGTAGTTTTGAAAAAAGCAATTCCGTTAAGTAAAGCTTTAAGAGGAAAATTATTGGACCGATTGCAAACCTTTTAGTAAAAGGGAGTTCTATTTGGTTTATCTTACACTTTTAAATGTAATAGAAATTGTTGTTCCTTTTTTATTCGTTTTTTCTAAAACACCATCCAATTGTTTTGTTAATAAGGTGATGAGCTGTGTGCCAAATCCGGTACTTTGGATATTCTCCTGTTTACTGTGACCTACCCCGTTATCCGATACTATTAATTCATAAATTTGATCTTTGATCTCAATCATGTCAATGGTTATAATTCCATTGATTTTTTTTGGAAAAGCATATTTAAAAGCATTAGTAAGCAATTCATTAACGATCAGTCCTAACGGAATAGCGGTATCTACATCTAATTCAATTTTTCCCATATGATAGATGATTTGAACCTTATCTCCAGCATCAAAAGAATTTAAAATATGATTTCCCAATTCCTTAAAATACTCTTCCATTTCAATAATGGTTATGTCTTTCCCTTGATATAGTTTTTGATGGATCATGCTCATAGAATACACCCTGTTCTGACTTTTTTCCATCTCTTCTTTTACTTTAGGATCTTTTATTTGAGCAGTTTGCAGAGATAATAAACTGGATACTATTCCTAAATTATTTTTTACACGATGGTGAATTTCCTTTAGTAAGAATTCTTTTTCTTCATTTTGCTTTTGGAGTAATATGTTTTTTTTCTTGTTGTTTTTAAATGTAACAACCAGTAAAATGATAATCAATAACAATAAAGAAGCAATTATAATCAAAAAGGATTGTTTACTTTTTTGTTTTGTTATTTGACTTTCCTGATTAAGAATAGTAATTTCTTTTTGTGCAACTTCAAATTCTGTTTGCAACAATGAAATTCGTTGATCAGATTCAGAAGTAAAAATGGCTTTGTTCAATTTGTCATAGACAATAGAAGCGTTGTAAGCATTTTTGTATTTATGGTTTCCGGCATAGGCTTTAGCTAATTCATTATATGCCTGACCTAAATAAAATTTATCACCAAAACCATCTGTTGCTATTGTAATACATTTTTCCAAACTATGAATTGCAGAGTCATATTTACTCTCTAAGACTTGAAGTTTTCCAATAGAGAGGTACGAACGCATCAACATAAAATTATTGTCAAGTAATTTGGCATATTTAATGGCATTTTCACCTGCTCTTTCTGCTTGTTTGTATCTTATAAGATAGGCATAAAGATCTACTTGCGAAATGTAAACATCACTTAAATTATTATAAAAACCATATTGCTCCCCAACAGCAATTGATTGGTCAAAAAAATGAATAGCACTTTGAAAATTTTTTAATTTTAAATGATTGTTACCCACTACATATAAGGTAAAATCATAATCCAGATCCATTATTCCATTTTCTTCAAATATTTGTATGGATTTTAATCCGTATTCAAGTCCTTTTTTAAATTTAGATTGTTTCCAAAAAATGTTACTTAAATCACTATATGCTATTGCTATAGCTTTATTATCATAAAGTTTCTTACCAAGCTTAAGTGAGGTCATTGCATAATCTGTTGCCTTATCCAGTTCTCCTTTTCTTTCATAAACATAACCTAATTGTGTAAATAAAAATGGGAGATCTTTTTGTTTCACTTTTGCTGTGGCATCGTGTAAAACAATCAAAGCTGAGTCTAATTTTTCCATCCTTAATAAGATGGCACCTTGTGTTATTTGAAACCTACCATTCCAAAGTTTATTCTTCTTTTGTTCTGTTAATTTTAATCCTATCAAAGTAAAATCATAAGCCCTGTTTAAATTGCGTGTATGTGAATAATATGCCAGATCATTTAATATGGAAAATTGAATGGTATCAATATCAACTTTTTTCCATGCATTTTCTAAAGTACCTAAATAAGAAGTGTCAAAATCATCAGTTGCAACAAAAACCTTTCTATAGACGTGTTTACTGTTTAAGTCCACTATTTGGCCAGATCCAGAGAAATAGACTAAGAAGATTAATAATATAGGCAGTTTTTCCTTCAATTTTTATAAATCAAGTTGAAAAGGTACGAATATTTATAATAAAATCTTTTTGATCAATAAATAAGTCACTTCGGACAATAAACTTGACTACTCGTCCTAAATCACTTTTGTAACATTCTAATAGTAAGTAGATTCGAGTAAATATAAAAACAAAATTATCATGAAAAATTTATTTTACCTATTGTTACTTTCTCCATTAATGGTAATAGCACAAGACGCTAAAGAATATATGGTTTTTGAAAACGCTATGCTAACTGTAAAACCCGATAAGATTAAATTATTTGAAGCCGGTATGGCAGCGCATAATAAAAAATATCACTCTGATAATGTTTATGGAGCCAGAGTTTATGGAATTGCAAATGGTTCGAATGCAGGAAAGTATATTTGGGCTATGGGACCATTACCATGGAGCGCGATGGATAACAGACCAACAAAAGGAGGTCATGACGAAGATTGGAGAGATAATGTTGTGCCTTACATGGAATCAGGAGCAGATGTTACCTATTGGAAATTTAAAGCTGATCTTTCAAATTTCCCAAAGGATTTTAAAGTAAATAAGATGAAAGTTGATGTGTATGATATTACTCGTTTTCAGGGCAAGGAAGCAATGAAAATCTTGGAAAAAGTGAAAAAGGTAATGGTTACAAAATTTCCTAAAGAAGCTTTTGGTGTGTATGTGAATGAATTTGCCAGTACTAAAGAAGGTAGAGATTTAGCCTATGTTTCATTTTTTGAGAAATCAGCCTGGTTAGGTGAAGATGCTCAATTTGCAAAAAAATATGATGAAGTATTTGGAAAAGGCAGTTTTGAAAAAATAATAAAAGAATGGGGTAAAGTAACCAGCGGTTCACAATCAGAATTATGGGTGCATAGAGATGATTTAAGTGGCTTAAATCCAATGATTAAAGTTGATCAAAGAAAGTAATTAAAAAATGGCATTATTCATATGTAGAGTTGGCCTTTAAAAATAAAATTCAAATTATGAAAAAAATAGGCATTATTGGCGGATCAGGATTTATAGGAAGCTATATCACAAAAAAATTCTTAAAAGAAGGATTTCAAGTAAAAGTATCTGCAACAGATATAACAAAAAAGGAGAAATATCAACATTTGTGGAATTTAAAAAATGCGGATAATCTTCAAATACAACAACTTGATGTTACAAACAAAGAGGAATTAAAAGAATTTGTAAAAGATTGTAATATTCTTATACATGGAGGCACCCCTTTTCTGCTGGATTTTAAAGATCCTCAATCCGAATTGTTTGATCCCACGATAAAAGGGACAGAGAACTTTTTAGAAGTGACTAGTGAAACACCAACTATTGATAAAGTAGTATTAATTGCTTCAGTAGCTGCATACAATACCAACTTTCCTATGCCTGCTGGCGAAAAAAAAATAAACGATACTTTCAGTGAAAAGGATACACCATTTATAAGTAAAGAAAGTCATCCATATGCACAAGCAAAATTTATTGCCAATCAAACAGTTTCAAAATTTATAGATGAAAATCCAACTGTTCAATTTGAAATCACTAGTGTTTCACCTGTTGGGGTGATGGGGAAATCACTTTCAAAAAGAGAAGATTCCACCTCTACTGGTTTACAATTTTTATTTAAAAATAAGATTGCTCCCAATCCATTTGTCCAGATGCTTTATGATACAGATACCGAGTTTGCCATAGTAGATGTAAAAGATGTGGCAAATGGAGTTTATAAATCAGCAACAATTTCTGGTTTACACGGTAAAAACTATTTATTGACTAGTGAAACGTATGCTGTTTCAGATATTAGCTTAATGTTGAATAATCGGGAGCCTAAAAATGGAGCTAAAATAATTTATCAAAATCAGTTGGCAAGCCAAGATTTAGACCTTCGATTCAGGCCTGTAATTAAAACATTAGAGGACTTTAATTCTTAACCAATCTTTTACAAAATCACCAGAACCTAACATCTTTTCAATAATTGGGTTATAGATTAAACTCTCCTATTGTTGAATAATTATTTAAATCAAAATATTAATTAAAAATTATGAAAATTACTAAAATTACTTTCGCTTTTGGGATCATGCTTCTTATGATTTCAAATATTGGCATTACAGCACAAAACAATTTAAACTATCAAGCCTATTTGATTCATGAAGATCGAGTTAAACCTGGTATGGTTGATGAATATGAACAGATTTCCAAAGACTTGGTTAAAGCCTGTACAGATCATAATATTCAAGGTACTAATTGGCTAACCGTTGTTCAAGACGATAATACTTATTTATTTGTTACACCAATGGAAAAATTTGCTGATTTAGATAAAAATGCCTTTTCTACTTTAAGTGAAAAAATGGGAAAAGAAAAAATGAATACCTTATTTAATAGATTTAACTCCTGTTATGATGAGCATGGAGACTATGTAGTATATTTAAATAAGAACCTTTCGTATATGCCTAAAGGACTATCTCAAACAACTGAAGGTAAGACGTATAGAACTTTTTATTACAATTATGTAACCCCATCAAACAATAAGAATTTTGTAGCAGTTTTAAAAAAAGTAAAAGCTGTTTTTACAAAGAGGAATTCGAAACTAGATTACAGAGTATATAAAACTGGGTTTGGTGTTATGGGAACTTATTATATGGTGGTTATTTCAGGTGTAAATCAAGAAGAAAGTGCTAATGCAGGAAGTAAAAACTGGGAATTGATGAAAGATGAGTTCAAACCTTTGTTAGCAGAAATGGGCAAATACACATGGAAAAATGATGAAAAAACAGGATGGATGCGTGAAGATCTAAGTTATATACCTAAGAAATAAAAAAACTAAAGACTCTAACAGATTTATACTCTACTAACAATCTATAGATCTGTTAGTCAAAATATTTATAAACTAATTAAAAATCAAAATCATGAAACATTCAAAGAAAATTCTACTGGTGCTTAGTATAGTACTTTTTATCGCATGTCAAAAAAATGAACCACAACGTTACTTCTCCTCTTCAACCGAAATTGATGTAGTAAAATCACTTCTTACTGATTATCAAGATGGTAACTGGGGTGGATGGGTTACTCATTATGCAGATACAGCAAAAATTTACCAAAATGTATTAAAATCAAAATCACCCAAAGAAACAATGGAATCCTTAAAAGATATACTTGCCAATGTTTCTTCCTATAAATTTGATGATAAAGACCTGTGGTATGAAATGATTATTGATAAAGATGGTGAAACATGGGTGAATTTTTGGGGAAACTGGAGAGGAACGGTTGCTGCTAATGGACAAGAATTGGTTATCCCTGTTCACTTGACCCTCCAATTTGTTGAAGGTAAAATAGTTGAAGAACATGGTTATTATAACCTCTCGGAGATCACAGCAGTGCTTAATGAAATTGCAACTGTAGCTAAAAAGGCTGAGAAAGAAGTAACGGAATAAATCGAATACATTTTAAAAAAAATATTATCCATTTAAATTAAAAATTATGAAAAAATTAATAATGCTGATCGTAATAATTTTACTTAGTAGCAATACGATTGCTCAAGACAAACTTTATCTTGTATTTGAATTTATGAAAGTTGATAACGAACAAGGAGCAGCCTATATGGAGACAGAAGGTTTTTGGGAAAAAATTCATGAACAACGTGTTAAAAATGGGGACATCATTGGATGGGATCTTTGGTCACTCAAACCCGGTGGAGAAGATCAAGGTTTTCAATATATGACAGTAAATCTGTATAAAGACCCTATAAGTATGTTTGAAGGAG
>JAUVCP010000099.1 GCA_030590765.1 Flavobacteriaceae bacterium
TTTAATATATAATCATAATTCTTCAAACATCCTTGTTAACAACCTATTAATTTTGTTAATAGCTATGTCTTTTTCCTGAAAATATTATTAACTATATTTGAACTGATTAGTAACAAAGAATTCAATACAATTCTGATTTCAAAACACCCATTATCAAGATTTATAAATATCATAAAAATGGTTATTCTATTCAAATTATTGGAACTTCGAAAGATTCAATCATTGAATATGAAACAACACATCTGCAAAAATTGGTAAATAGAAATAAAATTGATTATAAATTCAATGAATCAAAAAATGTTCAATATAAAATTGAATATTTTTAATGCGTAGCTTTCTTTAAAACTGTTTAACCTCATACTTGTAATAGATTATTACAATATATTATTTCCATTTGATATTACACCCAATACTTGGTTTTTGGTTTTTAGAAATTTCCTTTCCATTAAGTATATTTTGTAAGGTATTTCTAAGTTCCTTCCCCGTTACCGGAACACCATTTTCTGGTCTGGAATCATCTATCTGCCCACGATATACCAGTTTCAAGTCTTTATCAAAAACATAAATATCAGGAGTACAGGCAGCATCGTATGCCAATGCAACTTCTTGATTTTCATCATATAAATAAGGAAATGGGTAATTACATTCCTCAGCAACTTTTTTCATTAAATGAGGTGCATCCTGAGGATAATTCTCAACATCATTTGAAGATATCGCAACAAATGAGATACCCTCCTTTTTAAAATCATTTGCAATTTGAACCAGTTCTTCATTTACATGAATTACAAATGGGCAATGGTTACAAATAAAAAAAACAACTGTTGCTTTATTTCCTTTTATGGCTTTTAATGATAATTCTTGATCTGAAACAGTATCAATTAAAGCGAAATTGGGAGCAATAGTACCTAAGTCTATCATATTTGAAGGTGTACGTGACATAATTTTCATAAATTTAGCATTCAAATTTAAGAAAAAGATGACAAAGGAGCTCATTTCATTTGATGACTTTCAAAAAGTGGATATTCGGGTTGGAACTATTATTGAAGTAAATGACTTTATCAAAGCAAGAATTCCGGCTTATCAGTTGAAAATTGATTTTGGCACTTTAGGAATTAAAAAATCAAGTGCCCAAATTACCCAACTTTATTCAACAAAAGAACTTTTAAATAAACAGGTCATTGCTATTATTAATTTTCATCCCAAACAAATTGCAAATTTTAAGAGTGAATGCCTGATATTAGGAATACAAAATGAGAAAGATGTTATACTTTTGTATATGCGTAAAAACGCAAAAAACGGTACAAAAGTGTCATGACAAAATATTTTATAAACATAAAAGAATAAATGGTCACAAATGATAAATTACAACAGCTAAAAAGCAGTTTGCATGGAAAACTGTTTTTTGATGATTTACTAAAAAGTATTTATGCTACTGATGGATCTGTATATAGGATTTTACCAACTGCAGTAGCTTACCCTTTACATGAGGAAGACATTAAGACCCTGATTCTATTTGCTAAAAATGAAAAGATCACGCTGATTCCTCGTACTGCTGGTACTTCATTAGGAGGTCAGGTTGTTGGTGATGGAATTATTGTAGATGTTTCAAAGCATTTTACCAAAATTCTTGCCTTTGACGAAAAAAATAAAACAGTAACCGTTCAACCTGGGGTGATTCGTGATGAACTTAATGACTTTTTAAAACCATATGGTTACTTTTTCGGGCCGGATACTTCTACAACTAACAGATGTATGGTAGGTGGTATGGTTGGAAATAACTCTTCAGGTTCAACATCAATAAAATACGGGGTAACCCGTGATAAAATATTATCCTTGAAAACAATATTATCAGATGGAACAACTGCTGTTTTCGATGATTTGAGCAAATCAGAATTTATTCAAAAAACAAAAGGGAACAGTCTTGAAAACTCTATATACAAAACTCTATTTACTGAACTTTCTCTTCCTGAAGTAAGAAACGAAATAATAAAAGAATTTCCAAAAAGTAATATTCATCGTAGAAATAATGGATATGCAGTTGATGATCTTTTAAATTCAGAAGTGTTCAGTGCATCTGAAAAACAGATCAATATTGGCAGATTACTTTGTGGAAGTGAAGGAACTCTTACTTTTACTACTGAAATTACAGTAAAAGTTGATAACCTGCCTCCAAGTCAAAGCATCATGGTCGCTTCACATTTCAACTCAATTGATGAAAGTATGAAAGCAGTAGTAGTTGCCATGAAACACAATTTGTATATGGCTGAGCTAATGGATAAAACCATTTTGGATTGTACCATAAATAATCGTGAACAATTAAAGAACAGGTTTTTTGTAGAAGGAGACCCTAAAGCCATATTGATGTTAGTTGTTGCCAGTGAATCTATGGAAGAAACACAAAAATTGGCAGATCAATTGATTGCAGACCTGAAACAAAACAATTTTGGATATGCACATCCAAAACTAATTGGAGATGATATACATAAAGCTGTAAATCTCCGCAAGGCCGGTTTGGGATTATTAGGAAATATTGTAGGTGATAACAAAGCGGTAGCTTGTATAGAAGACACTGCTGTAGAATTGAAAGATCTCCCAAATTTTATTGAAGAGTTTAGTGAAATGATGGATAATTACAAACAGGAAGCTGTTTATTATGCTCATGCCGGTGCTGGAGAATTACATTTGCGCCCCATTTTAAATCTAAAAAAAGAAACGGATGTACAACTTTTTAGAACAATTACAACTGATGTAGCACATTTGGTAAAAAAATATGGTGGATCTATGAGTGGTGAACACGGTGATGGAATTGTTCGGTCAGAGTTTATCCCAGTGATCATTGGAGAAAAAAATTATGAATTACTCAGAAAGATCAAATACGCTTTTGATCCTCAAAATATTTTTAATAAAGGAAAAATCGTAGATCCGTTACCTATGGATAAATCACTTCGATATGAAGTTGATAGGGTGGAACCTGAAATTGAAACCATATCTGATTTTTCAGATTCAGAGGGAATTTTAAGAGCTGCTGAAAAATGTAACGGTTCAGGAGATTGTCGTAAACCTGTATCGGCAGGTGGCACGATGTGCCCCAGCTATAGAGCTACAAAAGATGAAAAGGATACCACTCGTGCCAGAGCAAATGTTTTAAGGGAATTTTTAACCAATAGTGATCAGGTTAATAAGTTCAACCATACAGAATTAAAAGAAGTTTTTGATCTTTGTTTGAGTTGTAAGGCATGTGCATCTGAATGCCCGAGTAATGTAGACATTGCTGCTTTAAAAGCTGAGTTTTTACACCAGTATTACAAAGAAAACGGAATACCTTTCCGCTCTAAACTATTTGCTGACAATGTAAAATGGAATAAATTGGGTAGTATTACCCCTACTCTTACTAATGCCATTTTAAGTACTCCAATGGCTAAAAGAATTATGGGAATTGCTCCCAAAAGGAGCATTCCTAAACTGGCAAATAAATCATTTTTCAAATGGTATCAGAGAAATAAGAAAAAATTTGAAAGCAAGGATTATAGCAAGGGTAAGATATATTTGTTTATGGATGAATACACAAATTTTTACGATGTGAATATTGGTATTGATGTGATTGAAGTATTGACAGCTTTAAAATATGAGGTAATCATTACTAAGCACGAAGAAAGTGGAAGAAGTTTTATTTCAAAAGGAGTTATGGATAAGGCCAAAGAAAAAGTTGATTTTAATGTAAATCACTTTAAAGATCTTATATCAAAAGAAACCCCATTAGTAGGAATTGAACCTTCAACAATTTTAGGATTTAGAGATGAATATATACGTTTAGCCGATGATAAAGATGCTGCATTAGAAATATCAAAATATTCCTACACCATGGAAGAATTTTTTGAAAGAGAAATCAGTAATGGAAATATAACTTCCAATTCTTTTACAAAAGAGAAAAAAGTTCTTAAAATTCATGGTCATTGTCATCAAAAATCTCTTTCAGGCACAGGAGCTTCCTTTGCCATGCTTAATTTACCAGAAAATTTCGAAGTTACCATCATGAATACGGGGTGTTGCGGATTGGCTGGCTCATTTGGTTTTGAAAAGGAGCATTACGACATTAGTATGCAGGTGGGTGAAGATACCTTATTTCCTAAAATCAGAAATACAGATGCAAAAACTAAAATTGTTGCAGCAGGCACAAGTTGCCGACATCAGATCAAAGATGGTACTAAACGTACATCTCACCACCCAATAAGTATCTTAAAAGAAGTTTTAAAATAATCTTTGCTAAAATGTTTTATTTACTTTAATTTTGTCCGCGCTAAATGGATAGGACTGTTGAACATAAAACAACTTGTTTTTAATAGATTATTGAAACAAGATCCGTTTAAAAAATTGCTTTAAAAAAGAATTAATTTTGTACAATTTTTATTGAAAAAATCAGTTATAACTAAATTAACAAAACAACAATCCATATGAAAATTTTTAAAGTTCTTTTTGTAACTTCCTTCATATTATTTTTATCCATTAATTCTTATGGTCAGACAAAGGAAAGAAAAAAAATTAACGGATCCTTAAATAAGGGCACTATTGAAAGTCAATTTGATTATATATACGTTAAATCGTATTCCTATAAAGATACGAAGTCGGTTAAAAAAGGTGATCTTCAAAAAATAAAAGCAAATGTTTTAGATTCTATAAGTACTCTTAAAAAAGAATTAACAGACACAAAACAAGTAGTACAAACACAAAACACCGAAATAAACAGTCTTAAATCAGATCTGAAGACTACTAATGATAATTTAACTATTGTCACCAAAGAAAAAGATGAGATTAAATTTTTAGGATTTCCGATGACTAAAACCGGTTATAATACGCTACTATGGTCTATAATTACAGGATTATTAGTGTTTTTGCTATTTTTTATTTTTAGATTTAAAGCAAGTAATACAATTACAAAACAGGCAAATGGACTGCTTACTGAAACAGAAGAAGAATTTGAAACCTACAAAGCAACCGCACTTGAACGTGAACAAAAAGTGAGACGTGAACTTCAGGACGAATTAAACAAACAAAAATATTCTTCAAAAAAGAGTAAAAAAGAATAGTGGATAATAAAAAGACCTTAAATGTAGCGGTAATAATACTTATCCTTTTAGGGTTGGCAATGATCTATATTGGTGGGTTTTATACGCCTAAGATTATGCTGCCTCCTATATTAACCGGAATCGGATTTTTTACAATTGCCTGGGTGTTTTTAGCTCTTAAAAAGTAAGTTTTTATGCTTTTCCAAATACATCAATGCATTTGGACCTTCATTAAATATTAAATCTAAGATACTTAGATTGGGTAGAAAACCATATTTATCATCAAAAACCTGTGTGTATTTTTGCAGAGGGAAAATTTGTTTGGTTTTGGCTATGGCTAAAGATCTGTAATCCTCCTCATTTTTAGTGTTTATTTGATATTCCTTTGTTTTTTTAAATTTGAATTCAGCTTGTAAGGCTTCACAAACAACCTCAAAAGCATCAAGATTTAGATCTATCAAATATTTCTGCTTCTTAAAAAAAACAGGCAATATCTCATCTTCATAGAATTCATAAAAAGGAGAGGATCTGTATGCGGACTGTAAAGATCGTACATGCAATTTATGCCAATCTGTTCGATGGTCTATTTTGACATCCTTTGTTTTTATTTTTACACCCTTATGCGAATGAATGACCGGAACAGTAAGAACCTGTTTACCATTGGCTCCATAAATCATATAACGGTTTCTATAGGTTTGTTTTTGATAATTATCCTCCAGTTCAAAGATTATTCTTTCAGCATTAGCTAAAACTACAAATTGAACTATAGGTGAAAACAATGTAGGCTGTACAATCAATACTTTTCAATATTTGAGATCTGATTAAAATTCAAAAATAACTAATTATGCATTTTTCCTTTTGCGATAAACACTATATCCCCATAGTAATGCTACAATTACCAAAAATGGATAAAAATAAGAAACTGGTTTTCCATCACCTCCAACGGTAGTAAATAATCTTTCCCATCTTACTTGTCCCATTCCCTTTCCATCGCTGTTCCAGCTGAACCAGATAAAAACAGGTTTACCTACTATGTGGTCAGCAGGAACAAAACCCCAATATCTTGAATCTTCAGAGTTATGACGATTATCACCCATCATCCAAAAATAATCCTGTCTGAAAGTATAATCATTAACCTCCTGTCCGTTGATCAAGATTTTATCATCTCTCACTTCTAGCTTATTCTTTTCATATTCAACTATGATCTGCTTGTAAAATGGTAATGATTCTGCATTCAATGTTACAGTTGCATCTTTTTTAGGAATATAGACCGGACCATAATTATCTTTATTCCAGTTTAGTGATCTTACATTTGGAAAAACGTTTTCACTTTCTTCTCTTGGAGATATTTTCCTTTCCATTACCTTAACGGAAGGGTTGTTCTTTAACAATTTAGCATCATCGCTGGCAAGATTTAGTATATAATTACCATCTTGCAATCTTCCTCCTTCCCTAACATGATATCTGGTTCTTAAACTATTAACACTTAATTGTGTTCCCCCAGTATTTACATCATAATAAAACTGTAATTTGGCTCTTTCGGGTAATTCATTTTTCTTCCCATTGATATAAACATAACCATCTCTAATCTCTAAAGAATCACCAGCAATACCCACACAACGCTTCACATAATTTGATTTTTTATCAATAGGTTTTCTAATTCTTCGATTTGTTCTTTTAAAGAATTGTTCCACTGTATCAACCGGCCAGCTAAATACCACAATATCATTCTGTTTTATTTTCTGTATAGCAGGAAATCGAAGATATGGCAATTGCGGTTTATTTAGATAAGATCTAATCTTAACAAATGGTAGGGTATCATGCACCATAGGTGCAGCAACAGTTGTCATAGGAACTCTTGCTCCATAATGAAATTTGCTCACAAACAAAAAGTCACCTATTAACAATGTTTTTTCTAAAGATGAAGTGGGTATGGTATAAGGCTGCATTACATATGTATGGACTATAGTTGCAGCAATAATCGCAAAAGCAATGGAACTCACCCATTCACCTGTAGCTGTTCTGGGTTTTAAACTTCTGTTTTCTATATATTTTACATCCTCCATATAATTGACATAATAAATATAGAAACCAAGTGTAGCAATTACCAATAAAGTATCTGTGGTGCTGTTCTTTCCAAAACTTCTAATTGTTTCTACCCACAAGATTGGAAACATTAATAAATTTATGATTGGAATAAAAAGTAAGATCACCCACCATTTTGATCTGTTAATGATTTGCATAAGTACTATTGCATTATAAATCGGTACTGCTGCTTCCCAGGCTTTTCTACCTGCT
>JAUVCP010000169.1 GCA_030590765.1 Flavobacteriaceae bacterium
ATCTTTCTATTATTAAATTTAATAATTGTTTGCTGTAAACCGAGCTTGGTAAAAACCGCATCGTATAGCTGAACGAATTCCACTTCCTGCCACAGACCATTGCTTCCTACAACATCTGCATCACATTGATAAAATTCTCTGAACCTCCCTTTTTGTGGTCTGTCAGCTCTCCAAACAGGTTGCATTTGATACCTTTTGAAAGGAAATGTAATATCGTTTTGATGTTGTACCACATATCTTGCAAAAGGAACTGTTAAATCATATCGAAGTGCTTTTTCTGAGATTTTTGAAGTGATTTTATTAGATTCTTTTCCTTGTAAAAGGCTTTCATCAACCTTTCTTAAATAATCACCAGAATTTAATATCTTAAAGATCAATCTATCTCCTTCTTCTCCGTATTTTCCCATCAAAGTACTGGAATTCTCAAAAGATGGTGTTTCAATAGGCAGAAAACCATAGGTCTCAAATTCTTTTTTAATAGTAGAAAAAATATAGTTTCTTTTGGCTACTTCAACAGGAGAAAAATCTCTGGTTCCTTTTGGTATGCTTGGTTTCATTAATATATATTAAAATTTAAAAGAGCAAATATCGACAAAATAAATCTTTTGCGACAAGTCCATTTTTTATTTTTATGATTTCTTATTGGAAAATACAGTTTTGTACAACTTCATGATCATCCAAAAAACAAATAATACCAAAACAAATGCTAAAACAGGTAAAAAAATAGCAGATAAAGCCAGTAAAATAGAGAAACCAGATTCAAAAATAGAAATAACCGGATTTGCAAAACCAGCTGTTGCTACTGATGAAGCTAATTTTGTACCTGAAGTTGAGCTTTTAATTGCAGTTGCCGTTCCTCCTCCCACAATAATTGCTAATGTCCAGGTAATCAAAGGATCAAAATTTGCAACTGTTGAAAGCAAAATTGCAGTTCCTGCAATTGCAGCTATTGGTACTGCTATCACATCCAAAATATGATCTATCCAGGGTATTAAATAGGCAATAATTTCAACAAATGTTGCAATTCCAAATGTAAACATTGCTGTTGTACTGCCAATCCATAACCAGTTTTCATTTAGGTCAATCATATGAAAATGTGAAGCTAAACTCAGAATAAAAAATGGGACAAAAATTCGAAAACCAACAGATGCTGCAAGAGCAATTCCTAGAATCAGACTTAAAATAGTTTCTAAATCCATAACAGTTGTTTAAATAATTATAAAATTAATCCATTTATTGGAAAAATAAAAAAACATTACAGAAATTATTTTTTATATTGCTACAAATTGAATTCCCCTATGAACAAAGTTACCATCTTTATAATTGTATTTTTTGTCAACTTTAGTTTTGCACAGCAAATTGATAAAATTAAATACAATGGTTCATTAGTTTCAATGGAGAATTTACTTCAAGAATACTTAAAAATACTTTCTGTTAGTGGAAATGAAAAAGAAGCAGGTGATTTTTTAAAAAGTATATGTAATGAGAATGGCTTACATATTTCTGATTTTGGAAGAGAGAATGGTTCCTATAATTTTGCAGCTTCTGTTTTTCCTCTTTCCTCCAAAAAACCAAATATTATTTTATTAAACCATATAGATGTAGTTCCTGAAATAGAAAATTCAAAGGCAAACATAAAGCGGGGCACCATAAAAGAAGATTTTATTTACGGAAGAGGTGCTATTGATAATAAAGGCGCTGCTGTGATGCAATTGTATAGTGTCATTCAGTTTTTTAATAATGGAGATTTAAAAAATAGTGAGTATAATATTACATTTTTATCTGTTTCATGTGAAGAAACTCAATGTGACGGAGGTGTCAAATTTGTAATTGATCATTATCTTGAGCAGTTAAATCCTGCTGTAATTATTGGTGAAGGCCCTTCAGAATTGACAACCTTGATTGAAGGAGAATTTAAATATCCCATATTTGGAATTTCAGTTGCTCATAAGCGAAGTTTTTGGTTAAACCTGGAATTAGAATCGAACAATAATGGTCACGGATCTGTAACTCCGTTAAATTATTCAAATAAAGAATTGGTCACTTCCTTAAATAAACTGACCAAAAAAAAGAACAAAGCTATTTTTAATGATCTGAATACTGGATTGTTAAAAGCTTTGGCAGAACACAAAAAAGGAATTGAAAAGATGATCTTAAAACATCCAAAATTATTCAAACCCATTTTAATTCCACAACTAAGAAAACAACCGGAGCTTTTTGCACTTTTTTCAAATACGATTACATTAACCAATTTATATACCAATAGTGATGCTTATAATGAAATAGCTTCAAAATCTGGAGCTTTTGTAGATTGTAGATTGTTACCAGATACCGATGAAAAAGAGTTTTTAGAATTATTGAAAAAAAGATTAAATAATGATGCTATAAAAATTACGGTTATTAATCAAATGCCCGAAACAGTACCTTCAGTTATAGATAATGTTTTTTATAAAAATTTAAGTTCTTCCATTATTGATAAATTTCCCAAGTCAACAACTCTTCCTTTAATGATGCCAAACATCAATGATCTTGGAGCCTTTAGGGCTAAGAATATTCCCGCTTATGCCAGTATTCCTGTTTATTTAAATAAAGAGGAAGTAGAAAGTATTCATGGTGAAAATGAACATATTTCAATCGAAGCACTTTATACAGGAGCTGAAGTGTATTACAATTTCTTATCAAAAATGCAATCGGAACATATAAATGTCAGTCAATAATTTAAAAAAAAGGATGAAATTAAATAATCTCATCCTTTTTTTGAAGTTTTCAAAAGTTTATCGCTTACCTTTCTTTTTTTGATTTTCTTGTTGTACCTGTGCCTGTTTCATTGCAGAATCCAATCGCTGACGAAAAGCACTTTTCTTTTTAGCAGGTTTCTTTTTGTTTTCCTGAATTTGAGCATGAATCTTGTCTTCATCAATAATATAATGCTTGATCACTAACATAATTCCAATGGTTAACAAGTTTGAAATAAAGTAATACAAACTCAAACTACTTGCATAACTGTTAAAGAAGAATAACATCATGATTGGTGAAAACCACATCATCATTTTCATCATCTTTTGCATATCAGGCATACCTTCTTGTGTAGGTTGCTGCATACTCATTTGCTGACTTTGAGTCATTTGCATATAAAAGAATATTGCCACAGAAGCTAATACTGGAAACAAACTTACATGATCACCATAAAATGGAATTTTAAAAGGTAATTTTAAAACTTCATCATATGCTGAAAGATCATCTGCCCATAAAAAACCTTGATGACGAATATCAATATTTGCAGGAAAAAATCTGAACAACGCAAAGAAAACTGGCATTTGTATCAATGCAGGAATACAACCTGACAAAGGGCTGACTCCTGCTTTTCGCTGTAAGGCCATTGTCTCTTGCTGACGTTTCATTGCATTTTCTTTTCCTTTTAACTTTTCATTGATCACTTCCATTTCCGGACGTAAAACTTTCATCCTGGCACTAGATAAGTAAGATTTATAAACTACCGGAGACATAAAAATTCTAACCACAATAGTCAACAAAATAATGGCAATCCCATAATTACCAATAAATGCACTTAAAAATCCAAATAATGGAATAAACATATATTTATTGATCCATCTAAAAATTCCCCAACCTAAACTCATGATCCTGTCTAGTTGTTTGCCTTCATATTTGCTTAAAATATCATAATCAACCGGTCCATAATACATATTCATATTATAGTTCAACTCACCATTTTTAACCTGTAACGGTATTAAAGCCTGATACTGTTTGGTGTAAACCGTATCAATAAATTCATCTTCTACTAAATTTTTTGAAATCAATTTTGCTTTATCAAAAGGTTCATCTGTTAATAAAATTGATGTAAAGAACTGTTGTTTAAATGCTACCCAGCCCAATTTACTAGCATCTTCTTCATCTTCCTGGCTCATGGCATTCATATACTCAAATTCGCCATTTTGCAAATATCTTAGGTCTGTATACTGATTTTCGTATTTTACACTTTTCTCGGTTCTGAAACTTTTTAAACTCCAATCTAAATTAATATTTTGTGAAGTATTGATCGCATTATCCATTCCCTTTGAACGAATGGCAAAATCCATCATATAATCATCTGGCTTTGACTCATAACGATATTCTAAAAAATTATCAGCTGAAACTTTTAGTTTCATTGAAAGCACCTGATTATCGCCGTTTTTAGTTAAACTAGGCTCAAAAAACAGATCTTTGGTTTGTAAATTTCTATTGTCTTGTGTAGCAAATGAAATATTGAATGAAGCATTTTGGTCTTTAATTAGATACAGTGGTTTTTTATCGTAAGTATCATACTTTTTTAATAAAACCTCTGTAATTTGTCCACCTAAATTAGATACTTTTATTTGTACCAGTTCATTCTCAATTACTGTTTCATTCGCTTTCGCGGAAGGCAATCCGGCACTATAAGCAAAAACCCCTAACTTATTTTGGGCATTTACTACAGATAAGGAATCAGAAGGATTTACTGTAACACTTGGTGCTGTAACTTGTGTGGTATTATTTTGCGGAACAGATTCCTGAACCTTTTGAATTGAATCCTGAATTTGCTCTGTTTTTTGTTTGGCAATATCTTCAGGAGTTGGCTGGTTACTATAAAAATACCAAAGCATTATTAAGAACAGTAATCCAAATCCAATAAGGGAGTTTAGATCAAATTTTTTTTCTTCCATTTTTGATTTTTTAACTGTCTGAAAAACATCTTCAAATCAGACAGGATTTTCGATTTTTCAAATGTTCGGCAAATGTAGTAAAAACAAGGGTATTATAGCCTTAATTTAAGTACAAATTTAGCAGGTAAACAACATCTATTGTCAATCCAATACATTGATGAAATACGATTTCAAATGATTAATGATCTTATTATAATAAGAGTAAACTACAGGAAATTGAGATATCAATTATAAATTCCTTTCTAACTTGTCTTTAAATACAAACATCAAAATAATTGGTATAGCTAAGATCGCTACCATCAATTTGCTTTGTGAAAGCACATCAGGATATAATAATATGGTTAATACAAAGCCGCCTATTGCACCACCCAAATGCGCACTATGACCAATATTACCCCATTGTTTTTTCATACCAAACATAGAGTATAGTAAATAACCTACTCCAAAAATATATGCAGGAATTGGAATTGGAATAAAAAACATGTACAATTTCATCTCTGGATTTAACATGATAGCAGCATACAAAACTCCCATAACAGCTCCTGAGGCTCCAACAGCGCTGTAATAAGGTTCTTTTTTATGAAATGTCATTGCAAACAGACTTCCGGCCAACAGTGATCCAAAATAAATAGCCATAAATTTGGGAACTCCAACATGATTTATTACCTGATCTGCAAAAAAGTAAAGAGTCAACATATTAAAGAATAAATGGGACTGATCTACATGTAAAAATCCGGATGTAAGCATTCGTATTTTTTCACCTTTAATGATAGGTCCAACCTGAAATTTATATTTTTCAAAAAAAACGCGATCTTTAAATCCTTTGATTGAAACCAATACATTGGCAACGATAATCAAAAGTACAGAGGGTGACATATCCATTATTTTTATTTTAAGGTTCAAAGATAAAATTATATACGATATTTGTTCCATCAATTTT
>JAUVCP010000101.1 GCA_030590765.1 Flavobacteriaceae bacterium
CCATCCCAATTCCTTTTTTTAAACTCGGACTCATGGTTCCTGATGTTACATGACCAATTTTAGAGCCATTCTCGTCTAGAATATCATAACCTTGTCTGGGGATACCTTTTTTATCCAGTTCAAAAGCTTTTAATCTTCTGTTAACACCTTCTTCTTTTTGTAGTTTTATGGAGTTTGAATTGGTGAATTCTTTGGTGAATTTTGTGATCCAACCTAAGCCGGCTTCTATTGGTGAGGTTGTATCATCAATATCATTTCCGTAAAGGCAATAACCCATTTCCAAGCGAAGTGTATCTCTGGCAGCAAGTCCTATCGGTTTGATGCCAAAATCCTTTCCTGCTTCAAATACTTTATTCCATATTTGTTCCACTTCATCATTTTTGCAATAAATTTCAAAACCACCACTTCCGGTATATCCTGTAGCAGAAATGATCACATGTTCAATTCCGCAAAAATCAGCAATTTTGAATTTGTAAAAGGGGATAGAAGCCAAATCAACAGAAGTAACACTTTGCATTGCATCAATTGCTTTTGGACCTTGGATAGCTAACAATGAATAACCTTCAGATAGATCTTTCATTTCAGCATTTTTATCATTTAAGGAAGAGATCCAATTCCAGTCCTTTTCAATATTAGAAGCATTTACAACAAGTAAATAGGTATTCTCTTTAATTCTGTAAACAATCAAATCATCTACAATCCCACCAGTTGCATTGGGCAAACAGCTATACTGTGCATCACCAATTTCTAACTTGGAAGCATCATTAGAAGTAGCTCTTTGAATAAGATTTATTGCGATTACTCCTTCAATTAAAAATTCTCCCATATGTGAAACATCAAAAACACCAACTCCATTTCTAACAGTTTCATGTTCTATATTTATTCCTTCGTATTGAACAGGCATGTTATATCCTGCAAAAGGAACAATTTTAGCTCCTAATGATTCGTGAATAAGTGTTAAGGCTGTATTCTTCATAAGATTTATATTTTTTTATCTGATATCAAAATTATTGAAAATATTATTGTTTTAAATGTATTTTCAAAATATTTTATTTAAATGCTAGGATATAGCATATCAAAGATTCTACTTTACTATCTCAGTAATTTATTTTTGTTTAGAAACCTGTAAATAAAAGTTAGGATCCATCTTAAAATTTGTGATATTTTCTTTTGTCAAAATGCTTTGCCATTTCTTGTTCGGAACGATCCATTTTTCTTTTCTATTTATGTAAATCTTTACAGGAATTTGGAACCCTTTTACAATATTTTTGAACCTGTATTTAATGGTTTTTCCTTTAATTTGATATTCCAAAACCGGAATTTTTACTGTTCTTAAATATTGATCAAAAAAGGAGGAAAGATCTGTTTTGGTTTGCTTATTTAAAAAATATTCAATTTCTGTAGAGGTCACATTTTTATGATAATACTTACGATTCATCTCTCTTAAAATACTTCTGAACTGTTCATCACTATCAATTATTTGTCTGTAAGTATGGATCATATTTGCAGCCTTTGGATACATATCATTTGATCCGTTCTTATCAACACTGTAAGGACCAATAATTGGTTTGTCGTTCGTAATGTTATTTCTGATTCCAATGCAATAGGAATTTCCTGCTTCTTTTCCAAAATGATAATCTAAATACAAAACTTCACTGTAAGTTGTAAACCCCTCATGAATCCACATGTCAGCAACATCTATATTTGTAATGCTATTTGCAAACCATTCATGACCCGATTCATGAATAATGATAAAATCGAATTTTAATCCCCAGCCTGTTTTGCTAAGATCTCTGTCTAAATATCCATTTTTATATTGATTGCCATAGGTTACTGAGCTTTGATGTTCCATGCCTAAATAAGGTACTTCTACAAGTTTGTAGCCGTCTTCATAAAAAGGATAGGGGCCAAACCAATGTTCAAATGCTTTCAGCATTTTTGAAACTTGTTTGAATTGAATTTTTGCCTTTTGCAGGTTATAGGGTAAAACGTAAAAGTCACAATCTAAATCACCATTTTCGCCTTTATATATCTCTGAAAAGTGAACATAGTCAGCTATATTTATATTAATACCATAGCTATTGATAGGATTTTTCACTTCCCATTGAAATGTTTTAGTTCCGTTTTGATTGTCAATTTCATTTATTAATCTGCCATTAGATACATCCATTACATTTTCGGGAGTAGTAACACTTATACAAACGCCTTTATCTGGTTCGTCATAGGGATGATCTTTACATGGCCACCATACACTTGCCCCAATTCCTTGATTTGAACTGGCTATAAAGTAATTCTTATTTTTGTCTTTTTCCCAGGTAATTCCACCGTCCCATGGTGGGTTTTTTGCTATTCTTGGTATACCGGTAAAGAATACTTCAATTGATTCTTCATTTCCAGGAATTTGTTTTTTGGCAAGTTGAATAAAATGAGCATTTCCTTCACTTGTAAATTTTAGATTTTTACCATTTTGAGTAATTTTTATAATTTTCATCGGAGCCTGAAGATCCAACTGTAAAACCTGATACCCGTTGATTACTCTGTACTGAATAAGATTTGACCCGTAAATGCTTTGTTTTTCTGGATCTACACTTACTTTTAAGTTATATTGTTGTAAATCCCACCAAATGCGTTCTTTTGTAATGGATCCTTTTAATGAATCCTGCCTAGAGAATTTTTGTGCAATACTATTATTAAAATACAAAGAGATCAACAACAGAAAAATCCATTTATTTTTCATTAAAAACACTTCGTTTATTCAGAATATCAATAAATACTCTTTCCTTTCTGTAAAAGTAAAAAAAAGTAAATGAATTAAAAGAATTATCTACTTCAATAAAAACTTTTTAAGTTGTTCATAATTATCAATTGATAATGCGACCTTTTCTTTATCCATCACTTGCAATATTTGAGGAGGGAATTTAATTTTCTTTTTAATTACTGGTTCAATTACATCTAAAAATTTAACCGGATGTGCTGTCTCAAAAAATATTCCCTGTTTATCTGCGTGATCCTTAAGATAAAGCTTTAAGCCTAAATAACCCACAGCTCCGTGAGGATCAGTTATGTAATCACTATTTTTGTAAATAGATAAAATTGTATCTCTGGTCTCATCATCAGTAAAAGAATAGGAGGAAAGAGCTTCTTTGATCTTTTCAAAATCATTATCGAATATATTTTGGATACGAATAAAATTACTCGGATTACCAACATCCATCGCATTTGAAATGGTTTGCTTTGATTTTAATGGTATATAATTTCCCGTTTCCATATAGTTTGGTACAACACGGTTAACATTGGTTGCTGCAATAAAATGAGCAATTGGCAGACCTAGTTGCTGTGCCATCATTCCCGCACAAATATTACCAAAATTACCGCTTGGGATAGAGAAAATAATCTCTTTACTCCTGTTCTTTAATTGTTTAAAGGCAAAGGCAAAATAAAACATCTGTGGTAACCAACGTGCAACATTTATAGAGTTTGCCGATGTTAATTGTATTATATCTGTGATCTCTTTATCTAGAAATGCTGTTTTAACCATATCCTGACAATCATCAAAAGTTCCGGTAACTTCCAACGCCTTAATACTTTGACCAAGTGTTGTTAATTGTTTTTCCTGAACTTCACTTACTTTACCGCTTGGGTATAAAATAACAACTTGTACACCTTTTACTCCTAGAAATCCACTTGCCACAGCACCTCCCGTATCTCCGGAAGTTGCAACAAGAACAGTCAGTTCATTGGTCTTATTCTTATTAAAATAAGATAAACATCTCGCCATAAACCTTGCTCCAACATCTTTAAATGCCATTGTTGGGCCATGAAATAATTCCAGACTAAAAACATCATTTTCTATTTCAATCAAAGGAAAATCAAAACTCAAAGTGTCTTTGATAATTTCTTTAAGTTCCCTTACCGGAATTTCATTACCAACAAATTGTTTGATCAGTTCATATGCAATTTCGTTATTGGAATAATTTTCTATATTTTGAAAAAAATCAGCTGATAGTGGTTTAATTGAATCCGGAAAATATAAACCCCTGTCTGGTGCAATACCATTTACCACTGCTTCCTGAAAAGAAACAATGGGTGCTTTATGATTTAGACTATAAAACTTCATGATTTTATTTAAATTTAATGCATTATTTAATGCTTAATATTTTAATTCCTTGTGTATTGATCTTTGATACATAGTGATGAGATTCAATATGGGTATTGTGATAAATTGAACTTAATTTATCTGACACATTATTAGCTATTTGAATTCCTTTACTAAAAGTAAATATAGAAGGTCCTGATCCCGAAATACCACATCCTAAAGCTCCTTCTTTTAGAGCTGTTTTTTTAATCTTATCAAACTCAGGAATCAATTTAGAACGATACGATTCCACTACATGATCAGTTAGGGATTTTGATAAAAGATCATAATCATTTGTATGTAAAGCATGTACAAAAGCGCCTACATTTGCCCATTGTTTTACTCCATCTTCAAGTAGGATTTTATCTGGCAGAACAGCTCTGGAATCAGATGTTTTGATTTCAATTTGAGGATGAATAATTGTAGCGTAAAGATCTTTTAAAGTGGGTAATTGCAATATTTCTAAAGGATCTGTACTTCTTACTAAAGTAAATCCACCAAAAATTGCGGGCGCTACATTATCAGCAATTGGTGATCCGCAGGCAAGTTCCTCTCCTTTTCTTGCAAATTCAACCAGTTGTAATTTTGAAAATGGATTTCTTAATAATTCGTTGATTGCAAAAACTGCACCCGCAGCACTTGCAGCACTACTTCCTATACCACTTCCAGGTTTGATATTTTTATAAATTTCAATTTCAAAGCCAAAATCAATTTTATTTTCAAATTTATTCAATAAAGCTAAAGCTGCAACACCTGCAACATTGTTATTGGTTTCATATGGTAGATCCATGCCAACTATTTTGGTGATTTTCACACCTTTTTCAGGAGTTTTTCTAATGATCATTTCATCACCAATAGTATCTAAACAACAGCCCAATACATCAAAACCACAGGAAATATTGGCTATGGTAGCGGGAGCAAATATTTTTATTTCTTTCATCTGTTAATTTTTCTAATTGTTACCTGTTCTGATAATATCGCCAAAAATACCGGAAGCAGTGACTTCAGCTCCAGCTCCAGCACCTTTAATGATCAAAGGTTGTTCTTTGTATCGGTTGGTATAAAAAAGAACAATGTTATCTTTTCCTTCCAAATTGTAAAATGGATGGTCTTTAGCAATGTGCTGTAAACCAACTTTTGCTTTACCATCTTTGTATTCAGCAACATATTTTAATCTGCAATCTTTTTTTTCAGCAGCTTCTCTTAAGCTTTTAAAATGTTTTTCTTCTTTTTTCAAGGTTTCCATAAAGTCTACTACGGTATTAGCATCTAGGGAACCTTGAGGTAAAAATGAATTGTTACTAATCTCGTCAAGTTCCATTTCTTTACCGCTTTCACGAGCTAAAATTAATATTTTTCTCATCACATCCACGCCGCTCAGATCTATTCTTGGATCGGGTTCTGTATATCCCTCTATTCCAGCTTGTTTTACTACTTCGTAAAAAGAAGAATTGCTATTAAACTCGTTAAAAATAAAATTTAAACTACCGGAAAGAACTGCCTGTATTTGAGTTATCTCATCACCCGAAGCAACCAGATTATTTAAAGTATCGATAATTGGTAATCCAGCTCCTACATTTGTTTCAAATAAAAATGGAGCATTGTATTTTCTTGCAAGAAATTTCAAATTTTTATAGTTTTCTATTTCTGAAGAACAGGCAATCTTATTGCATGCGACTACAGCAACACTATCTTTTAAATATTTGGCATATTGTTCGGGAACATCGTAATTAGCGGTATTGTCAACAAAAACACTATTACGCAAATTCATTTGATTTGTCTTTTTATAAAACTCATCAAGATCTGCCTTTATTCCATTTGTATTTAATTCATCTTTCCATTTTGAAAGAGGGATACCATCTTCCAAAAATATCATTTTTTTAGAATTTGCCAATGCGATCACACGAATGTCAATATGCAATTTATGCAATAAAAAGGATTGTTGCTGTTTGATCTGATCCAGTAATTTGCCACCAACATTTCCTACCCCAATAATAA
This sequence comes from Flavobacteriaceae bacterium, assembly GCA_030590765.1. Taxonomy (GTDB): domain Bacteria; phylum Bacteroidota; class Bacteroidia; order Flavobacteriales; family Flavobacteriaceae; genus Lutimonas. The sequence continues at coordinate 6,134 of JAUVCP010000101.1, forward strand.
ACAAATTAATACGTTTGATCTGGTTTTCGAAAAACACACTATGCAGTGAGTTCAATGCTTTTTTAACATCTTTTTTGGCAATAACAGCTGAAATGTTTTTTTCGGTTGAACCTTGGGCAATTGCTCTGATATTCACATTGTTATTTCCTAATTCGCTAAACATTTTACCACTGATTCCTTGGTGAGATTTCATATTATCACCAACCAATGCAATGATGGAAAGATCCGTTTCTACAATTAATGGTTCTATCTTTTTTTGAAATATCTCAAATTCAAACTGCTTGTCTATTGCTTCTTTAGCATTTTTGGCTTCTTCCAGATCAATCGCTAAACAAATAGAATGCTCACTTGAGGCCTGCGTAATGAAATTTACATTGATATTGTTCAAGGCAAGAGCTTCAAACAATCGTTTGGAAATACCTGGTACACCAACCATACCATTACCTTCAAGGGTGAGTAAAGCAATATTGTCAATATGACTGATTCCTTTTACAGCTGATTTTTTAATACTTTTCCCTTTATGAATTAAAGTCCCTTTATCATCTGGTACCCATGTATTTTTAATAACAATAGGAATTTCTTTATCTAAAGCCGGAAGAATAGTAGGAGGGTAGATCACTTTCGCACCAAAGTGTGAAAGCTCCATAGCTTCCTGATAGGATATTTCTTTAATTGGTTTTGCCTGACTTACTAATTTAGGATTTGCGGTAAACATACCACTTACATCTGTCCAAATCTCTAAAACTTCTGCGTTAAGTGCATTTGCATAAATTGCAGCCGTATAATCAGACCCGCCTCTGCCTAAAGTTGTTGTTTCATTATTTTTGTCAGAAGAAATGAAACCTGGTAAAACAATGATGTCGTGATCATCCTTAGCAAAGAAATCATCAATATTTTTATAGGTTGATTTAAAATCTACATTCGCATTGATAAAATTTCTGTCAGTTTTGATCAATGATCTGCTGTCTTTTACAAATGCATTTAAACCATTGAATTTCATTGCTTCAGAAATAATAAAAGAAGATAAAATTTCACCTGTGCCAACTATTTTGGCAAGTGATTTATCAGAGAGATCATTTAGAACAAACACACTATTTAAAATATCTTTTAGCAGATCTATTTTTTCTGTAACAAAATCAATTGAATATTTTGGTTTT
>JAUVCP010000313.1 GCA_030590765.1 Flavobacteriaceae bacterium
GGGCTAACATTGGTTTTCTTCATTAGAAAAATAAGTGATATTATTCTTCTAATATACTGAATACCAATGTTTTAAATTAATTATTTAACACTTATTTTGCTAAAAATCAGACATATATATTTTTGTCATGTACTAAAAAAAAAGATAAAATGTCACATTGATTATATTGATAATAAAATAGCAAACCCAAGACTCATTGATAATTTTTGATTTGGTTAGAATTAAAATTCTGTACCTATTCTGTACCCCTAATAAAAAAGTCGAGATTTAAACCTCGACTTTCCTTTGTTTACTTAGTAGCGGGAGCTGGACTCGAACCAGCGACCTTTGGGTTATGAGCCCAACGAGCTACCTACTGCTCTATCCCGCGATATCGGCTGCAAATATACAACATATTTACTGATAATATCAAATGAAAATTAATTATTTTTTGATAGTCTATTTTCCAACAAATCATTAGAATCGTAAATCAAAACCAATTCTTTACCATATATTTTTATATATTTATCCTTTTCAATTACTTAAAAATTTTTATAACAAATAACTATGACCGACTACGGCTTCCTATCCATCTTACCTCCACTTATTGCAATAATTCTGGCTCTTAAAACAAAACAGGTATATATCGCATTGCTTTTTGGCATATGGTTCGCATGGGTCATCATGAATGATTGGAATTTTTTAGATGGTACTTTAGCAACAATTGAGGGACTGGTTGATGTTTTTAAATCTGCTGGAAATACCAGAACCATTATGTTTAGTGCACTTGTAGGAGCACTTTTATTATTTATTCAATACTCGAAAGGTGTTGAAGGTTTTGTAAATAAATTGAATGTATTAATTGCCTATTTTGAAAGAAAACAAAGCGGATATAGTAGGGTTGTTGTACAATTATTAGCTTTGATCACTGGCATATTACTTTTTGTTGAAACCAGTATTAGTTCATTAACTGTTGGTACATTATATCGTCCGGTTTTTGATAAATTGAAAATTCCAAGAGAAAAATTAGCTTATATCGCCGATTCTAGTTCGGCACCTTCTTCTATAATTATTCCTTTCAATGCATGGGGAGCATTTATTATGGGTTTATTACTCACACAAGGAATTGAAAAACCTTTTTCTATGCTAATATCATCCATCAAATATAATTTTTATCCACTAATTGCAATAGTGATTGTATTTGTAGTCATTCTTTCTAAAAAGGATTTTGGTCCGATGGCTAAAGCCGAAAAAAGGACTAAGGAAACAGGGAAGCTCCTAAGTGATGATGCAAAACCTATGATATCAGAAACAATTACCTCATACGAACCAAAAAAAGGAATAAAAGCAAAAGCCTACAATATGTTTATTCCACTGGTTACCATGGTGATAATGATGCCAATAAATCTAGCATACACCGGCTGGAGCAAAGTAGAGAATTCTCATTCATTTACCGATCATTTATCTCAAGCAATTGGAAACGGATCTGGTTCTTCCTCTGTATTATATTCGGTATTGGCATCTATTTTTGTGGCAATGATCTTGTATCGAGCACAAGGAATCATGAAAACAAAAGAAATGGTAGACCTAGTTTTAAAAGGAATTAGTGAATTAATGCCTTTGGCTCTTTTAATGATGCTTGCTTTTGCAATTAGTGATGCCTGTAATCAGATGGGAACCGGTCAATTTATTGCCAACTGGTCAAAAGACTGGCTTTCACCTCAATTTTTACCTGCAATTGTATTTTTGATCAGCTCATTTATAGCATTTTCAACAGGTACATCCTGGGGGACATTTGCTATCATGTTAGCTATATCCATCCCTATGGCAGAAATTCATCAATCTGAATTAACTTTAGTTATTGCAGCAACATTAGGAGGAGGAGTTTTTGGAGACCACTGCTCCCCTATTTCGGATACATCCATCATATCATCTATGGCATCTGCCAGCGATCATATTGATCATGTAAGGACCCAGCTACCCTATGCTCTTATTGGGGGCACAATCGCTACTATATTATATTTAATAATGGGTTTTGCGTTTTATTAGCCCTTATCCTATAAAAAAACCATAACACTACCTTAAATGGTATTACCTTTGCATTCTATTATTTCAATTAAAATATCATGAATCATAAAGCAGGTTTTGTTAATATTATCGGTAATCCAAATGTAGGAAAATCAACGTTGATGAATGCTTTGGTTGGGGAACGACTATCTATAATCACTTCAAAAGCACAAACTACAAGACATAGAATCTTAGGAATTGTGAATGGAGATGATTTCCAGATCATGTTTTCTGACACCCCCGGTATAATCAAACCTGCATATGAGTTGCAGGAATCCATGATGAATTTTGTAAAATCTGCTTTTGAAGATGCAGATGTTTTGATCTATATGGTGGAAATTGGTGAAAAGGAATTGAAAGATGATGCTTTTTTTCAGAAAATTCAAAACTCCAAAGTTCCTGTTTTACTTTTAATAAATAAAGTAGATAAATCCTCTCAGGATGAAGTAGAAGAAAAAATTGCATTTTGGAAAGAGAAAGTTCCAAATGCAACGATTTATCCGATTGCAGCTTTATTGAATTTTAATATACAAGCGGTAATGGATCAGATCATTGAATTATTACCAGAATCACCTCCTTTTTATCCAAAAGATCAGTTAACGGATAAACCGGAACGTTTTTTTGTAAACGAGACTATTCGTGAGAAGATCTTGATGCACTACAAAAAAGAAATTCCCTATGCTGTAGAAATTGATACCGAAGAATTTATAGAAGATGATAAGATCATAAGGATCCGTTCGGTTATCATGGTAGAAAGAGAAACCCAAAAAGGAATCATCATTGGCCACAAAGGTTCTGCTTTAAAACGTGTTGGTACAGAAGCAAGAAAAGATCTGCAAAAATTCTTTGGTAAAAAAATATTTTTAGAACTCTATGTAAAGGTGAATAAAAACTGGCGAAATAATACCAACCAGTTAAAAAGGTTTGGTTATAAAGATTAGGTTTGATTCTTTTATTACATTCCTAAAATCCGTTTCCCCTCTTCACTTACCATAGCAGCTGACCATGGCGGATCAAAAACAATATTTACATCTACCTCAAAATCAGGATGTTTTTGCTTGATCTCTTCTTTAACATTAGTAACAATCGTATCTCCCAACGGACAAGAAGGTGTTGAAAACGTTAGATCAATATCAATTATATTTTCACCATCATACTTTACTTCATAGATCAATCCAAGATCAACAATATTGATCTCTATCTCAGGATCCATCACATTTTTAAGTAATTCTAATATCTCTATTTCAAAACTTGCTATTTCTTCTCTAGTCATTTTCTACTGTTTTTGTTTTGTGAAAAATCATTTTAAATACATTTATATTATATAAAATTGCCACAAACAATAATGTATAGCTTCCAATTCTAATTAATAATAACTGATCAAATACCAAACCCAATACCATGGTCATAATAAATAATAAGTAAAGATAAAAATGTGCGCTTGCTACTTTCTCAGAATATAATTCTCTGGGTAGCGGCGTTTTCGTTTTACCAACCAATGTTTGGTACTTTTCAAGCCAGATAACGAATGGCAAAGTTTTATAGGTTTGTCCCAAAATTAAAG
>JAUVCP010000188.1 GCA_030590765.1 Flavobacteriaceae bacterium
TGGTAATACAGCCCTTTCATGATCAATCCAATAGCATAATATCTTTCGTTCTCAAGATCACCACCTTCTTTTACAAAATTCAAATACGAAGTTAAACCTCCATTGTATCCTGCTAACCATCCATACGATGCATTGGTATAACCTGCTGAATAGGAATATCCTAATCCATCACTCCACCAGCTACCATTATGACCAAAACAAAATTGACCTGCAAATCTATCTGCATGAATTAATTGAGCTCTCCAGTAAGGATACCGGTTTGGAGCATATAATGAGATCTGTGTACTTGTCAAAAAGTATTTTGCACTTACTTCATCAGATGAAAATGCATTCGGCCTTTGATTGATCTCATCGAAATCAGAACAAGATGCTGATATTAGAACCAACATCAAGACCACACTTATTTTTTTTATTATATTTTTCATGTTATTATCTTTTAAAATTTAAGAGTAATATTTAACCCAAAACTACGAATAGTAGGAACATTATTAGATGATATTCCCTGACCAGATAACGTAGTACCTAAATTAGCATCAGGATCAATATCATCTGCTGCTTTATATAAGAAAAATAAATTCCTTCCTATCAACCCAACGGAGGCTCCATCAAAAACAGAACTTGAAATAATACTTTGAGGCAAGTTATAGGTTAAAGCAAATTCTCTTAACCTAACATTTGTCTGATCGTAAATGTAATGTTCCGCTATACCTGTATAAGATCCCCAATATTGCTGACCTGTAATCTGTTCCGTATTTGGCAAACCTGTTCCTTCATTAATAGCATCAATTACGACTCCATCTTCTCTGTATTCTAAACTCCTTTCTGAAACTCCTGAGCCATCTAAACTAGCAGATGTCATAGAGTAAATCTCTCCACCAAATCTTGCATCGATGAGGAATCTCAATGAAACATTTTTAAATGTAAAGTTGTTATTTAAACCGGCTGTCCATTCTGGTTGAGAGTTTCCAAGATGTGATAATTCAGATGAAGCTAAAGGTCTACCTTCTGCACTTACTAATAAATTACCATCATCATCTGTTTTCCATGTAGTACCATAAATATCTCCTATACTTCCACCAACTTCAGCTCTAATAGCTAGATTTCCACTATTTGTACTGTTTAATGTAAATGAATCAAGACCATCGATCAATTCTACAAGAGTATTTTCATTTTTAGAAAAATTCAACGAAACATCCCAAGTAAAGTTATCTGTTTTAACAGGTAAACCACCTACTAATACTTCAATACCTTTATTTTCAACCTTACCAACATTTTCTCTGAAATAAGAGTATCCTGTGGCAGAGGCTACTGGTACATCAAAGATCATATCTTCGGTAGTGATCTTGTATAAAGAGAAATCAAAATAAAGTCTATTATGGAAAAATTTACCTTCCATACCAAATTCTGCTGATGCTACACTTTCAGGTTTCAAATCTTCATTGAATTTAACACTAGGTGAATTCAAGGTAGTTAAACCTAAATATCCCTTTGAAGGAACACTAAATGTTTGATAGATTTGATAAACACCGGTATCATTACCTACTTCTGCCCAACTTCCTCTGAATTTCAATAAATTCATAAAGTTACTGTTAGGGTCTATAAATCTGTTTGCCAGAAAAGATAAACTTACAGAAGGATAAAAATAGGATCTATTATCTTCAGCCAAAGTTGAAGACCAGTCATTTCTACCTGTAACATCCAAATATAAAAAATTATCATATGACAAACTCACTGATCCATATAATGAATTCACTTTTTTAGTTGCCACTGGATTATGCCATGAATCCTGAATATTAGTATTCGCAAAGAATGCTCTTGTAGGAATCTTAAATTCTTCACCTCTCATACCCATTGATTCTGAAGTTCTTGTAGAAAGATTCCCTCCGATCATTGCAACTAAATTCAGCTTTTCTGTTAAATCTTTATTTGCACTTAGTAAAAAGTCTGCATTAAATTCTGTAAATTGACTTGTACCATATGATACTCTACCCCATCTTCTGAAATGATGCCCTACTTGCTGTACACTTTCGGTTCTTACATTGGTAACATCACCCCCAACTCTAACAAACGCTGATAACCAATCATTAAATTGATAATTTAGCTTTGCAAAACCAATAAATCTACCTCTTCTCTCATCATTGATATCATAGTTTTGAATCCAATAAGGATTACCAGTTCTTCCAACACCAGAATAACTCAAAACATCATAATCATTCAAACCTGCTGAAGGATCATACAAGGCAGGGTTATCTGCCTGATAATGTTTCAGGTCGTTTGTCAGAACGTTTCTAGGCATATAATAAACATAATTTAAAACACCTTCAGAACCCAAATTCACCCTATTATTAAGCTCTTGTGAGAAATAAGTTGCTTTTGCATCAAGTGACATTTTATCATTAAGATCCCACAAAGATCTTAAGTTAAAGTTGTGACTATTTAATTCTGAACCTGGTAAAATAGAGGTTGTAGTGTTATTGGTGTATGAAAACCTTACATTAAAGTTTTCTCCTCCTTTTGACATAGCAATTGAATTGATTGCCTGTAAAGAAGACTGGAAAAAATCTTCCACATTATTAGCTTGTGCTTCATAAGGCCTTTGCTCTCCTGTATAGTAAAGTTGATTAGATCCATCTAGCTTTCCTCCCCAAGAAGAACCTCCAAAACCATCCAATTCAGGATATGGTGCTCCTTCAGATCCCTGACCATATTGATTTTGATACTCAGGAAGGAACATCGCACCACCCACAGTAACATTTGAATTAAATGACAATCCAAGTCCTTGGTCATTTTTACCTTTTTTTGTTGTAATAAGAATAACACCATTTGCAGCTCTAGATCCATACAATGCAGCGGCATTCGGTCCTTTAAGTATTGACATAGATTCAACATCCTCTGCATTGATATCTGTTATCCCACCTCCAGAAACGGAACTACTGTAAACACTACCACCGGATTCTGATCCTGCAGCATTGATAGGAACACCATCAACTACAATCAAAGCCTGATTACTACCTGTGATAGAGTTATTACCCCTGATCACAATTCTTGAACCAGAACCTAAACCTCCTGATTCATTAACCACAACACCAGCAACTTTACCTACAAGTGATGTTGCTATGTTGGCAGTCTTTACTGTATTGATCTCATCTGATTGAAGTTCTGAAACTGAATAACCAAGAGCCTTTTTTTCTCTTGTTATACCCAAAGCTGTTACAACAACTTCGTCTAGAGATTCTGCACTTTCAGCAAGAGATACATTAATGACACTTTTTCCATTAACTGAAATTTCTTGATCGGCAAAACCAACAAATGAAAAAACAAGAATGGCATTGTCGTTTGTCAATTCGATGTTATAATTTCCATCAAAATCTGATGCTACACCGATTGAAGTTCCTTTAACAATTACACTTACGCCTGGAAGAGGGTTCCCATCCAGTGCATCGGTAATTGTTCCTGTTACAGTTGTTTGTGCATACATAGATTGTAAACTAAGTAAACACGCTAAAAACAACAGCTTTAGTGAATTTTGGTTCATAAAAATTTATTTTGAATTAATATAGTATAAATATATGAAGTTTTTATCAAGATATCATGTGTTTTTTCGACAAATGACAATTAAAAACAGATATAAAACACTTTTTAAGCATTAATCGTAAATAATAAACTTCAATTTTATCTTTTTTATTAGGACATAAATGAATTGCAATTTAAAGTTTGAATAAATTATACAGTACTAAAATCTATTTCCGTTAGCAAATAATTATTATTCAACTCAATTATTAAAACTACCATCAATAGTATTTAATAATTCTCCATTATCTCCATTGAATTGCCAAAACATAATCCCTCCTAATTGCTTTTTCTTAACAAAAGAAGCTTTTATTTGAATAGATCTTTCATCATCATAAGTGATAAAAAGAGAATCCTTTTGACGCCATATATAGGGTGCATTGGCAGATATATCCCAATAAGACTTGAAGTTATTACTTTTGATACTATCTGCAATCACTTTATAACTATAAGCACCGGTTATACCTTTTGATAATTGATAAAGTCCACTATTTATTGGCAGAACCTTATTCCACCATCTTCCATAGAATGCGACACCTAATACAAGTTTATGAGCTGGAATTCCAGATTTTAGATGTTGTTCTACTGCAATTTCTGCGCTTTTTGGGTGATTTTTACTGTGTTCAGAATTCTTAAGATTTGCATGATGACCGGTATATTTACTGCCACCAGTATAAAAATCATAGGTCATGATATTAATAAAATCAAGATACTTCTGAGCTTCCTTCATGTTGGTATGATCCAGATAGCTTTGATTGGCTCCTGTAGCAATAGTCGACAAATACTTATTTGGCTCAATAGAGTCTAACTTATAACGAATCAACTTTAAAATAGAAGTAAAATTCTCTTTATCCTCTTCGCGATAAACATTGTTGTCACCAATTTGCCCAGGATATTCCCAATCCAGGTCAATTCCGTCAATTTGATGTTTCAGCATAAAATCAATTGCACTGTTGGCAAATATCTGCCTTGAGTTTTCAGTCAATACCGCATCTGAAAAATTCTTAGACCAACTCCACCCTCCAACTGATATCAAAATCTTTAGGTCAGGATTTACTTTTTTCAAAGCATTTAACTTTTTTAGGTCATCAGTATCTTTTTCTTTACCTAAAACTACTTTTCCATCTTTAATATTTGCAAAAGCATAGTTAATGTGAGTGATTTGTTTAGCTTTTTCAAAATTAGCCCCCCAATTATCCTGGTAACCATGTACATAGGCAATTACCTTATAATTTTTCTGATTGTTTTTTTCAGTTGATTTATTATTCTCTTTAGAACAGGCTAAAAAAAGAATTGCAAGGAGTCCAGGTATGATAATTTTTTTAATCATGATAAAATGTATTTGATTTATATAATTGTGTTTTATAATATTATGATCTTTGTTCAAATAGTAAAAATTCTATAAGGTTCTTTTAGATAAAAGTTCTGCCCGTACAATTAAGTAGGTATTACACTGAAAAAACACAAATATTCTCAAAGATATTTTAGAGTCACAACTAACATCTATGAACATAAAAATAGAAAATCTTCATTATTCTAAAACAGAACTATTTAGATCAATATGTTTCCTAATTTTTCTTTTTCTCTCTATCTTCCAATCGATATTCATCCTGCTCTTTACTCTCACGCATCATATCTTCCACATTATCCATTTTAGGAGAACTTTCAAGCGCTTTCCAGTCAAATTTTTCATCAATCGGATCTAATGCTTTTTGCGGATCAAACATTCTTATGTCAACAGGGAGAGCATTATACGGTTTAAAATCAGGTTCGGATGTAAAAAAATCAGACAGATCATTTGCTCCTGCATCATATTGATTTA
>JAUVCP010000322.1 GCA_030590765.1 Flavobacteriaceae bacterium
CCAAACTAAGTGAAATTTGATGTCATATAAACTGTGGGAGGTCTTTCGATAATGTTGCATCTAACAAATATAAAAATATCAAACTAAAGTCTTCGCCTAAAGGCGAGGGATTTTCTCCCATTCCCCGAAGGAGACATTAAAATTGTCAAAGGTCGATGGAACTTATATTAAAGAACTTCAAAAACTTCAGAAAATAAATAGATATCAGGATATTTCTGAGGTTGAAAAGGAAGCTAAAAAAGATTATATCGACAGACATTCAGCGTTTGTTCATTGTGATAACTCTGCTAAAAAAGGAGAAAAGTTTAAAGTAAAAGTTCAGGTAGGTGATGCATATTTGCATCCGGATGATTTTGACCACTATATTGCATGGGTGCAATTGTGGAATGGTGAAAACATGTTGGCAGAATCTACTTTTACAGCAGGTGCTCTTGGTGGAGCTCCAAGTCAGGTGGAGGTTGATTTCCATATTGTACCAACTAGAAAAATGAAATTAACTGCCATGGCATTTTGTACTAAACACGGTTTGTGGCAAAGTGATGAGGTAGTTGTGGAGGTTTCTTAATCAGAAAAGTTTTATATAAACAAAAAACCATATTTCTAGTGAAATATGGTTTTTACTTTCAAAAATTTATAACTTAATTCTTATTGAACTGTTGCAACAACATCATTGTGTTCGTTAAAGTCATTTGCTATTTTTCCATCTGCAGCAACATCATTTGCCCAGTTTTTTCCGTCCATTAAATATCTAAATTGATATTCTTTTCCTGCATCCAGGTTGATTGTTTGTGTAAAGTCACCAGATTTTAGAGTTTTCATTGGAGCTGCTTTTTCATTCCAGTTGTTAAAATCTCCAAGGATCTGAATTTTTTTTGCGCCATTTGCTTCTTCTGCACTTACTTTAAAAGAAACTTTACATACTGGTTTCGACTTCAAATACTGTTTTTTAATACTCATAATATTTTCTTTAAATTGTTATTTTTCAAAATTAAGCGGCAAAAATACATAACATATTGATAAGTAGAAGATAAATATTTCAAAAATCGTTAAAATGTGATATAAATTTAACTTTAAGTTAACATTGCGATTCTTTTGTTCCATAATTCTATGCATATACTTATAAATCTTATGTCATCTTGTCATAAATTGTTTTTTGGTATTTATTTTGATTAGTTGAACTTGAATTTAAATACTAAAAGAATAAAACAATATAATTATGGCAAAAGGAAAAATAAATGTTGCGGTAGATAATATATTTCCGCTAATCAAAAAGTTTTTATACTCAGATCACGAAATATTCTTACGTGAATTGATATCCAATGCAACGGATGCAACTTTAAAACTAAAGCACCTTTCTTCTATAGGTGAATTCAAAGGAAATCTGGATGATGTTAAATTAGAAATAAAGATTGATAAAGAAGGTAAGAAGCTTCATATTATTGATCAGGGAATTGGGATGACCAAAGAAGAAGTAAAAAAATATATCAATGATATTGCTTTTTCTGGAGCTGAAGAGTTTTTAGATAAGTTTAAAGATGAGAAAAATGATTCAGGAATCATAGGACACTTTGGTTTAGGGTTCTATTCATCTTTTATGGTTTCAAAGGATGTTGAAATAATTACTAAATCTTATTTAGAAGGTGAAGATGCTGCTCACTGGGTTTGTGATGGTTCACCGGAATACACCTTAAAAAAATCAAATAAAAAAGATAGAGGAACGGAAATTGTTTTACATATTGACGATGATTCTTTAGAGTTTTTAGAAGAAAGTAAAATAAGTGAATTGTTGGCGAAATACAATAAGTTTATGCCAATTCCTATTAAGTTTGGTACAAAGGAAATTGCTGATCCAACTCATGAACCAAAAACAACAAAAGATAAAAATGGTAAAGAAACAACTGAAGATCAAAAAATGATCACCGTTGATAATATCATCAACAATCCAAATCCTGCATGGACAAAACAACCAAATGAATTAAAAGATGAAGATTATAAATCTTTTTATCACGAGTTGTACCCAATGCAATTTGAAGAGCCTCTGTTTCATATTCATTTGAATGTAGATTATCCGTTTAATTTGACAGGGATACTATATTTTCCAAAATTGACAACAAATTTAGATGCTCAAAAGGATAGGATCCAATTGTATCAAAATCAGGTGTTTGTAACGGATAATGTAGAAGGTATTGTACCTGATTTCTTACAAATGTTAAGAGGTGTGATTGATTCTCCGGATATTCCTTTAAATGTTTCCAGAAGTTATTTACAGACAGATGGAGCTGTTAAGAAAATTGCATCTTATATTACTAAAAAAGTAGGGGATAAGCTAAGTTCATTATTTAAAAATGACAGGGAAGAGTTTGAGAAAAAATGGAATGATATCAAGATCGTAATTGAATACGGTATGTTATCTGAGCCAAAATTCTTTGATAAGGCGCAAAAATTTGCTCTTTATCCTACAATGAAAAATGAGTTCTTAACTTTTGATGAGTTGAAAGAAAAGATCAAACCTGCACAAACAGATAAAGATGGCAATTTGGTTGTACTGTATGCATCTAACGCAGAAGAACAACATAGTTTTATTGAAGAAGCTGAGGCTAAAGGTTATGAAGTATTGTTATTAGATTCTCCAATTGTATCACATTTAATCCAAAAAATTGAGGGTGAAAATTCAGAATTATCTGATAAAAAACAGCCTGTTAAATTTGCCCGTGTTGATTCTGATTCTTTGGATAAATTGATTCCTAAAGGTGATGATCCGGTATCAAAATTAGATGAAAAAGATCAGGAAAGATTAAAAGGTATTATAGAAGAAATTGTTCCTAAAGAAAAATATACTGTTCAGTTGGAAGCAATGGATTCTAAATCAAACCCGTTTATCATCACGCAACCTGAGTTTATGCGTAGAATGAAAGAAATGCAGCAAACCGGTGGTGGTGGAGGTATGATGGGAATGGGAAATTTCCCTGAAATGTATAACCTGGTGGTTAATACCAATAGTGATCTGATGCAAAAGATACTAAAAGCTAAAGCAAAAAGGACTGAATATGTAAATCAGGCTTTGGATTTGGCAAGGTTATCACAAAACCTTTTACAAGGAAAGGAAATGACTGAATTTATCAAACGAAGCTATGATTTGATGAAAGGCTAATTTCATTAAAGTTTCAATATTTTAAATTAAACATTAAGTTTAATGAATAGAAATCCTCGGTATTTACCGGGGATTTTTGTTTTAAAGATCGTTGATTTTGAAAAATAATGAGGTTCTGTTTAAATTATAAATACTTGTATTTTAATAGTATATGTGAATATCAATCAAAGGATTTATAAATTTAGGTGTAATATTAGTAAAACCATAAGTAAAGACCGTTGAAATATAGACCACTTCATTAAACTTTATATTTTTCAAATTATTTTTTTATTTCTATTCAATTTTCGGGTTCAATTTCTTTATTCTGAGCTATTCAGTTCTGTTTTCAGGGTTGTTATTCCCTATT
>JAUVCP010000105.1 GCA_030590765.1 Flavobacteriaceae bacterium
AAAATATTTTTTATAATTATTTACTTAAATACATTTTACGTCTAGAATACAATTCGTAGAATTGATCATCTTTTAAGTCATCAATAAACAAAATACTTTCACCGGTTGATTTCATTTCCGGACCTAAGTTCTTATTCACATTAGGAAACTTATCAAAAGAAAAAACCGGTTGTTTGATGGCAAAACCATCCAGTTTTGGTTTGAAATCAAAATCAGTTACTTTATTTTCTCTCAACATTACTTTTGTAGCATAATTTACGTAAGGCTCGTTATATGCTTTTGAAATAAAAGGTACTGTTCTTGATGCTCTTGGGTTTGCTTCAATAATAAAAACAGTATCATCTTTTATGGCAAACTGTATATTGATCAGGCCAACTGTTTTTAATGCCAAGGCTATTTTCTTGGTATGATCTTTAATTTGCTGCATAACAAATTCACCAATATTAAAAGGAGGTAAGGTTGCATTTGAATCTCCTGAATGAACACCACATGGTTCAATATGTTCCATAATACCAATTATATAAACATTTTCTCCATCACAAATAGCATCTGCTTCTGCTTCAATAGCACCATCTAAATAATGGTCGAGCAGTAGTACATTATTTGGTATTTTTCTTAAAATTTCGATTACATGGTCTTCCAGATCTTTTTTATTAATCACAATTTTCATTCCCTGTCCGCCAAGTACATAACTAGGTCTTACCAATATTGGGAAGTCAAGCTGGTCAGCAACTAAATCAGCTTCTTCGGCTGATGTTGCAGTTCCAAACTGAGGGAAAGGTATGTCCAATGTGGTTAATAATTCTGAAAACCGCCCTCTGTCTTCTGCAAGGTCTAAGGCTTCAAAACTTGTTCCTATTATTTTTACACCGTGTTTTTCTAATTTTTCAGCCAGTTTTAAAGCGGTTTGTCCACCAAGTTGCACAATCACACCCTCTGGTTTTTCTAACTGAATAATATCCCAGATATGTTCCCAGAAAACAGGTTCAAAATATAATTTATCTGCAATGTCAAAATCTGTTGAAACCGTTTCCGGATTACAGTTGATCATAATGGTTTCATAACCACATTCTTTTGCCGCCAATACACCATGAACACAACAATAATCAAATTCAATTCCTTGCCCGATACGGTTTGGTCCAGAACCTAAAACAACAATTTTTTTCTTTTTGCTGACAACACTTTCATTTTCAGAATATTCTTTTCCGTTTACGATCATATTACTTTCAAAAGTAGAGTAGTAGTATGGGGTTTCTGCAGGAAATTCCGCAGCACAAGTATCCACCAGTTTGAAAACACGGTTGATATTCATGCTCCTGCGTTTTTTATGGACTTTACTTTCCAAACACCCAATCATATGCGCAATTTGTCTGTCGGCAAAACCTTTTTGTTTGGCTTCTAACAACAGATTTTTTGGCAGGATATCTAGTGAATTATAAGAACTGATCTCTTTTTCAAGAAGATGTAAAGCTTCGTATTCTTTTAGAAACCACATATCAATTTTGGTAATATCATGTATCCTTGTTAAAGGGATTCCAATTTGAATGGCATCATAAATCACAAAAACTCTGTCCCAACTTGGTTTTTTTAATTTATAAAGGATCTTTTCATAGTCTTTTATTCCTTTACCATCTGCCCCAATTCCGTTACGACTTACTTCCAGTGACTGTGTTGCTTTGTGCAATGCTTCTTGGAATGATCTACCAATTCCCATAACCTCTCCAACCGATTTCATTTGCAAACCGATGACTCTTTCTGCCCCTTCAAACTTATCAAAGTTCCAGCGAGGAATTTTTACGATCACGTAATCTAACGTTGGTTCGAATAGAGCTGAAGTATTTTTTGTGATTTGATTTTCTAAATCATCTAAATAGTAGCCAATGGCAAGTTTGGCGGCAATTTTTGCAATAGGATATCCTGTAGCTTTTGATGCTAATGCTGATGAACGGGAAACTCGAGGATTGATCTCAATAGCAATTAAATTTTCTTTTTCATCTGGACTCATAGCAAACTGTACATTACATCCGCCTGCAAAATCACCAATAGATCGCATCATTTTTATTGCCATATCCCGCATTCTTTGAAAGGCGGTATCACTTAAGGTCATGGCTGGTGCAACTGTGATCGAATCTCCTGTGTGAATTCCCATTGGATCCATGTTTTCAATGGTACAAATAATTACAACATTGTCATTTTTATCACGTAAAAGCTCTAATTCATATTCTTTCCATCCAAGTAATGCTTTATCTATCAAAACTTCATGAATAGGGGAGGCTTCTAATCCCCGTTCCAGCAACATGTCAAAATCTTCCTTTTCGTATACAATAGAAGCTCCTGTCCCTCCAAGAGTAAAGGATGGTCTGATCACCAACGGAAAACCAAATTCCTGTGCAATCTCTTTACCTTGTAAAAAGGAAGTCGCGGTTTTAGATGGAGCTTGCGGAATTCCAATTTTATTCATTAGATTCCGGAATTTTTCTCTGTCTTCAGTAACTTTAATAGCAGCAATATCAACACCAATCATTTCTACATTAAAGTCTTCCCATATACCTTTATCATCGGCTTCTATGCATAAATTCAATGCAGTTTGTCCTCCCATTGTAGGTAAAACTGCATCAACATCATGTTTTTTAAGAATTTCAACAATAGACTTGGTCGTCAATGGTTTTAAGTAAATATGATCTGCCATTGTCGGATCTGTCATGATGGTTGCCGGATTTGAGTTGATCAGTACAACTTCAATTCCTTCTTCTCTTATAGATCGAATGGCTTGTGTTCCTGAATAATCAAACTCGCAAGCCTGACCTATTACGATTGGACCAGAACCTATAATTAAAATTGATTTTATGGATTTATTTATTGGCATTGTAATGGATTTTTTTGAAGGGTAAAGTTAATAAATTGAATAATAGTTGTAAGGTTAATAATATTTATTTCTTAACAATGAGATATAAAAAAAGGTGTTACTAATAAAAGTAACACCTAATATATTTTTTACAAACATATTATTATTTTTTGTGATTTGGTTCAGATGAAACCGAAACTTTATGTCTTCCCTTAGCTCTTCTTCTGGCTAAGATCTTTCTACCATTTACACTAGACATTCTCTCTCTAAATCCGTGTTTGTTTTTTCTCTTTCTTTTCGATGGTTGGAATGTTCTTTTCATTTCTAAATATCTTTATATTTTGTATGTCTGCTTTCTTTACTTTTAAAGTCCGGCAAATATACAAAGAGTTTTAGTTCTGACAAGCAGGATTTTTAAAAAAACTTAACAAAAGGGATTAGTTTTTAACAATTTAAAAATTGTATTTTTACGAAAATTAAAAATTGTACAATGAATTTTAATAAACCAATGTTAAAAGAAGGATCTTTAGATGATCAGGTAATTGTTGTAACAGGTGGTGGTAGCGGCTTAGGTAAGGCAATGACCACTTATTTTTTAGAACTTGGAGCAAAAGTAGTGATTAGTTCAAGAAATATTGAAAAATTAAAAAATACAGCTAAAGAATTAGAGAAAAAAACAGGAGGAAAAGTCTTACCTGTACAATGTGATGTAAGAAATTATAAAGAAGTTGAAGCAATGCTGGCTGTAACATTGAAAGAATTTGATAAAGTGGATGGTTTATTGAATAATGCGGCAGGCAATTTTATTAGTCCCACGGAAAGATTATCTGCTAATGCATTTGACACCATAATTGATATAGTTTTGAAAGGAACTAAAAACTGTACTCTGGCATTTGGAAAACACTGGATAGATATCAAACAGAAAAAAGCAACAGTTTTAAATATTGTTACTACTTATGCTTTTACAGGTTCGGCTTATGTTGTTCCTTCGGCAACAGCTAAGGCAGGAGTTTTGGCTTTAACACGTTCACTTGCAGTAGAATGGGCTAAATATGGTATTCGATTTAATGCCATTGCACCTGGTCCTTTTCCTACAAAAGGAGCCTGGGACAGATTATTACCAGGAGATTTAAAGGATGAATTTGATATGAAAAAGAAAATTCCTTTGCGTAGAGTAGGAGAGCATCAGGAACTGGCAAATCTGGCAGCATATTTAATGTCCGATTTCTCTGCTTATATCAATGGTGAAGTGATAGTAATTGATGGAGGAGAATGGTTACAGGGTGCAGGAGAATTCAATATGCTGGAAAAAATACCAGAACAAATGTGGGATATGCTGGAAATGATGATACGAAGTAAAAAATAATAATAATCTAAATCATATCATAGTTTATAAATAGTATATGTATTGTTAAAAACTTCTCTTTTAAAGCTCGTAAATAGTTGTATTTTTACGGCGATAATAAATTAATTTATTTAATGGGAAAAATTATTGCAATAGCTAACCAAAAAGGGGGAGTAGGTAAAACTACAACTACCGTTAATTTAGCTGCAGCTCTTGGTGTTTTAGAACAAAAAGTATTGCTGATTGATGCTGACCCACAGGCTAATGCTACATCTGGCTTAGGTATTGATGTTGAGGCTGTGGAAAATGGAACCTATCAGGTTTTAGAACATGCAGTTTCTGCAAAGGATTCCATTGTAAAAACCAATTCACCAAATGTTGATATTATCCCGGCACATATTGATCTTGTGGCAATTGAGATAGAACTGGTTGACAGAGATCAAAGGGAATACATGCTGAAAAGTGCCTTGGAAGAGGTTAAAGATGATTATGATTATATTGTTATTGATTGTGCGCCTTCATTAGGCTTGATAACGGTAAATGCTTTGACAGCTGCAGATTCGGTTATCATTCCAATTCAATGTGAATATTATGCATTAGAAGGTTTAGGTAAGCTTTTAAATACCATAAAAAGTATTCAAAATATTCATAATCCGGAATTAGATATTGAAGGATTGTTATTAACAATGTACGATTCCCGATTAAGACTTTCCAATCAGGTTGTGGCAGAAGTGAAAAAACATTTTCACAATATGGTGTTTAAGACCATTATTCAAAGAAATATCAGACTAGGGGAAGCGCCAAGCTTTGGAGAAAGTATCATCGCCTATGATGCAACCAGTAAAGGGGCAATCAATTATATTAATTTGGCACATGAAGTAATAAAAAAGAATTCAAAGAATGGCTAAAGCGACTAAAAAACAAGCCTTAGGGAGAGGTTTATCTGCATTGTTGAATGATACCAGAGAAGATATAAATTCTGTTAGTGATAGAAATGCAGAAAAACTTGTAGGAAATATTATAGAGATTGAGTTAGAACGTATTGAAGTAAACCCTTTTCAGCCCCGTACAAATTTCAATGAAGAAGCTTTACGTGAATTAGCAGGTTCGATTAGTGAACTTGGTGTAATACAACCTATTACGGTTAGGAAATTAGAAGGAAATAAATTTCAGCTCGTTTCTGGAGAAAGAAGATTCAGAGCATCAAAGATTAATGGCTTAAAAACAATTCCTGCTTATATCAGAATTGCAAATGATCAGGAAATGCTGGAAATGGCTTTGGTAGAAAATATCCAAAGAAAGGATCTGGATCCAATTGAAATTGCACTTTCTTATCAACAATTGATCAATGAAGTAAAACTTACACAAGAAAAATTAAGTATTCGTGTTGGTAAGAACCGATCAACAGTTACCAATTTTTTAAGATTACTAAAACTTGATCCTATCATACAATCAGGAATTAGAGATGGATTTTTAAGTATGGGACATGGACGAGCATTAATTAATGTTTACGATCCAGATATACAATTAGAAATTTATCAGAGAATTTTAAAAGATAAATTATCTGTAAGACAAACGGAACAATTGGTTAAAAATTTAAAAGATGGCAAACCGATTGATAAAAATAGTAATGTAACAAAAGAGATTCCAAAATATATCAAAAAAGGAATCAAAGAAATAAGTACTTATCTGGGACACAAAGTTGATGTAAAAATTTCTGCAAATGAGAAGGGAAAAATTATAATACCTTTTCACTCACAAGAAGATTTTATTAGAATTAAAAAATTATTAGAATAAATGCTTAATAAAACGGGCTATATTGTCATTATTTTTTTTTTACTAGTGAACATAGGCTTTGCTCAAGAAACTGTAGATGATGTCAAAATTATCAAAGACACAACTTTTGTTTCTGAAACTTTAGATCCGTTGAGTCCTGCCAGAGCTGCGTTTTATTCTGCTGTACTGCCAGGTTTAGGGCAGGCATACAATAAAAAATACTGGAAAATACCTCTTGTTT
The DNA here is from genome assembly GCA_030590765.1 of Flavobacteriaceae bacterium. Classification (GTDB taxonomy): domain Bacteria; phylum Bacteroidota; class Bacteroidia; order Flavobacteriales; family Flavobacteriaceae; genus Lutimonas. The sequence goes on from JAUVCP010000105.1 coordinate 6,208, forward strand.
ACGCAGCAATTGGTACTGGTGTTTATTTTTTTATTGATAATAAAAGTGAATATGAAAGGTATCAAACGGCATATAAATTAAGACTATCTGGTAGAGATGATGAGTTTAATGGTAGTGATGGTAGCCCCTATGTTAGTGATGATGGATTGATTAGAGCGCAAACTGTTCTTAAAAAAAATAGAGATCTGGCACTTTTTGCAACTATTGGATTGTATGTATTGAATATTATTGAAGCAAATGTTGATGCGCATCTTGATGACAAAGCATTTAGTAAGAATTTATCATTCAGACCAACTCTTTATATAAATCCAATTAATTATCAAACAGTTGCAGGAATCAATTTGACATTTGATTTTTGACTAATTTAAATCAAATAAAGAATAGTAAAAATATGAGAATTGCATTATTGGGATATGGAAAAATGGGCAAAACGATTGAAAAAATTGCTATAGAGCGAGGACATGAAGTTGTTTTGAAAATTGATATAGATCACCCTGTTTATGATATTAAAATTGCAGATATTGCCATTGATTTTAGTCAGCCAAATGCCGCTTTTGCTAATTTAAAAAATTGTTTTGAACATGGTGTTCCTGTGGTTAGTGGTACTACCGGATGGCTTTCAAAGTATAATGAAATAGTAGATTTGTGCGAGCAAAAGAATGGGGCATTTATTTATGCTTCAAATTTTAGTATTGGGGTTAATCTTTTTTTTAAAGTAAATGAATATCTGACTAAGCTGATGAAAAACATAGAGGGTTATGGTGTAGAAATGGAAGAAATTCATCATATCCATAAACTGGATGAACCCAGTGGAACAGCTATTTCACTTGCAGAGCAGATCATTGAGAATTCAGATAAAAAAAACTGGGATCTACATGAATCAGATACCGATAATTTGTGGATAAACTCTAAAAGAGAAGAAGAAGTTTCAGGTACACATATTATTAAGTATGCCTCCAATGTGGACTCCATTGAGATCAAACATACTGCATTTAATAGAAATGGTTTTGCTTTGGGAGC
>JAUVCP010000225.1 GCA_030590765.1 Flavobacteriaceae bacterium
ATGTTCCAAAAAGAAGTTGCACAAAGAATTGCCGAAAAATCAGGCTCTAAAAAATATGGAATTCTTTCTGTTTTAACACAGGCTTTTTACGATGTTGAGTATTTATTTACGGTTCCTCCCACTGTATTTAATCCTCCACCAAAAGTGGAATCAGGAGTTATTCGTTTGATCCGAAAAGAAGACTATTCCTTACCTGTGGATGTTTCTTTTTTCTTTAAAGTAGTAAAAACTGCTTTTAACCAAAGAAGAAAAACACTTCGAAATAGTTTAAAAACCTTTCAATTATCTGATAAATTACGAGAAGATGTTATATTTGCGCTACGACCTGAGCAATTATCAGTTCATCAATTCATCGAATTAACAAAAAAACTATCGTTGGATGGCAATAGAGGAGATCAATAAAGATTTTATCCAAAAAATAGAAGGATACATCACTAGCAATAATGATGAAGCTTTACTTTCCATTTTGGCTGAAGAGCATCCTGCAGATATTGCAGAGATCATCGATGTGCTTAATTTAAATGATGCTACTTATCTTTTTAAATTATTAGATAGTGAAACTACGGCAGAAGCATTGATGGAAATTGATGATGATGATCGTGAAAAAATTCTAAAAAATCTATCGGCTGAAGAAATTGCAGATGAAATTGACGAGTTAGATACAGATGATGCCGCGGATATTATTGCCGAACTTCCACAAGAAAGAATAACGGAAGTTATTTCTGAAATTGAAGATGATGACCACGCCAAAGATATTGTTGAATTACTTCAATATGGCCAAGGTACTGCAGGTAGTATCATGGCAAAAGAACTGATCAAAGTAAAAGAAACATGGAAAGTACAGACTTGCGTAAGTAAAATACGAACTCAGGCACAAGAAGTAACCCGTGTACATTCTATTTATGTTGTTGATAAACAGGATATTTTAAAAGGAAGACTCTCTTTAAAAGATCTTTTGGTAGCAAAAGATGAAAAGTTGATCTCTGATATTTATATTCCAAAAGTTGATTTTGTAAATGTAGATGATGACATTGATGAAGTTGCACGTATCATGCAAAAATATGATTTGGAAGCAATTCCGGTTGTAGATGTTCGAAACCAATTGCTGGGAAGAATTACCATTGATGATATTGTTGATTTTATAAAGGAGGAAGCTGAAAAAGATTATCAAATGGCTGCTGGTCTTACAGATGATGTGGAGGCTGATGATAGTATTTATGAATTAACCAAAGCACGATTACCATGGTTGGTTTTAGGTTTGTTTGGAGGTTTGGGTGCAGCTTCAATAATGGGAGGATTTGAAAATGCACTGACCAAATTTCCTGAATTATTCTTTTTTACACCTTTAATTGCTGCGATGGCAGGTAATGTTGGTGTACAATCTTCGGCAATAATCGTACAAGGATTAGCCAATGACAATATAAAAGGAAGTATGTTTAATAGAATGGTCAAAGAAATTGGCCTTAGTCTGATAAATGGAATTATACTGGCCGGTTTGATATTTTTGTTTGGTTTGGTGTTGAATTATGATATAAAAATAATTATCACTATTGCTATTTCACTTATTATAGTGATCATAATTGCTGCGCTTATAGGAACATTTGTACCACTGATTCTTGATAAAAAGGGAATTGATCCGGCAGTTGCAACAGGACCATTTATTACAACCAGCAATGATATTTTTGGAATTTTTATCTTTTTTTATATTGCTAAGTTAATTTTAGAGTTTTAATTTTATCCTTCACCGTTTAACTTTATAACTTTACAACTTTATTACTTCTTTATTTTCCTTAATTTTGCAATCTTATTTTTAGAAATATGTCAGAAGAAAAAAAATCACTCAATTTTATTGAGCAAATTATTGAAGAAGACCTAAAAACAGGTTTAAACCCTGAAAAACTTCGTTTTCGGTTTCCTCCCGAACCTAATGGATATTTACATATTGGGCATGCGGCTTCCATTTGTTTAAATTTCGGATTAGGGGAAGAATACAATGCCCCTGTAAATCTGCGTTTTGATGATACAAATCCGGCAAAGGAAGAACAAGAATATGTAGATGCGATCAAAAAAGATATACAATGGCTTGGTTTTGAATGGGATCAGGAATTGTATTCTTCTGATTATTTCCAGCAACTATATAACTGGGCTATTTTGTTGATCAAAAAAGGAAAGGCTTATGTGGATGATCAAACATCTGCTCAAATTGCGGAACAAAAAGGAACTCCAACAAAAGATGGTGAAGACAGTCCCTATCGCAACCGATCTGTTGAGGAAAACCTGGAGCTTTTTGAAAAAATGAAAAAAGGAGATTTTGATGAGGGCTCTCATGTTTTACGTGCTAAAATAAGTATGAAAGCAACTAATATGTTGATGCGTGACCCAATCATTTACCGTGTTTTAAAAAGATCACATCACCGAACAGGTAGTGACTGGAATATTTATCCAATGTATGACTGGACCCATGGTGAATCAGATTATATTGAACAAGTTTCTCATTCCATTTGTACTTTAGAATTTAAACACCATCGTGAACTGTACGACTGGTTTTTAGATCAGGTTTATGATGAAAATAAACTTCGTCCAAAACAAAGAGAATTTGCTCGTCGGAACCTAAGTTATACCGTAATGAGCAAACGAAAATTATTACAATTGGTTGAAGAAGGTATTGTAAACGGATGGGATGACCCACGAATGCCAACCATCTCAGGCTTACGCCGAAGAGGATATACACCAAAAGCCATTCGTGATTTTAGCGAAACTGCAGGAATTGCCAAGAGAGATAACGTAACTGATATTGCTCTTTTAGAATTTCATATCAAAAACGAATTGAATAAAACTGCTCCAAGAGTGATGGCTGTTTTAAATCCTGTAAAATTGGTTATTACCAATTATCCGGAAGGGAAAGAAGAAATCCTTATTGCAGAAAATAACCCGGAAGATGAAAATGCAGGAACAAGAGAAATGCCTTTTTCAAGAGAACTTTATATTGAAAGAGAAGATTTTAGAGAACAGGCTAATAAAAAATTCTTCCGATTAAAATTGGATAAAGAAGTAAGATTAAAAAGTGCTTATATCATCAAAGCAAATTCTGTGATCAAAGATGAAAATGGAGAAATTACAGAAATCCATTGTACTTATGATGAAGATTCAAGAAGTGGAAGTGGCTCTGAAGCAAGTAAACGTAGAGTAAAAGGAACCATTCACTGGGTTTCAATTCCACATGCAATACCGGCAGAAGTAAGGTTGTATGATAGATTGTTTACTGATGAAGCACCTGATTCTCACAAGGACAAAGATTTTAAAGAATTCATCAATCCGGATTCATTAAAAATAATTGACAATGCATTTGTTGAGCCAAGTTTAAAACCTGCAAAAATTGGTGATCAGTTCCAGTTTCAACGATTAGGATATTTTAATGTGGATGATGACTCCACTTCTGATAAATTAGTTTTTAATAGAACGGTTCCGCTAAGAGATTCCTGGGCAAAGCAAAACAAGTAAGACGTTTGAAGTGCAAAGTTTAAAGATTTCTTCCTACTTCGTACTTCAAACTTCCAACTTTTTAATTATTTTAGCTGTCTATTAAATTTCCAAGACTTGAAACCTGTTGAGCAAATAAAACAACCCATTTTAAATGAAATGGAATTTTTTGAACAAAAGTTCAAAGCTTCCATGATTTCCAATGTACCGTTGTTAAACAGGATCACACATTATATCGTAAAACGAAAAGGAAAACAAATGCGTCCGATGTTTATTTTTTTGGTTGCAAAAATGGTTTCAAACGGTGATTTTAAAGAACGTACCTATCGTGGGGCATCGGTAATTGAATTGATACATACAGCTACCCTAGTTCATGATGATGTTGTGGATGATAGCAACCGCCGACGTGGATTTTTCTCATTAAACGCCTTATGGAAAAATAAAATCGCAGTTTTAGTTGGTGATTTTTTACTTTCAAAAGGGCTTCTACTTTCTATTGACAATGATGATTTTGATATTTTAAAGCATATTTCAGTTGCTGTTCGAGAAATGAGTGAAGGTGAATTATTGCAAATTGAAAAAGCACGTCAATTAGATATAACCGAAGAAGTTTATTTTGAAATTATCCGTAAAAAAACAGCTACTCTAATTGCAGCCTGTACTGCTATTGGAGCCACTTCCGTAGATGCTGATAAAAATGAAGTTGAGAAAATGCGAAAATTTGGTGAGCTTATCGGAATTGCATTTCAAATTAAAGATGATCTTTTTGATTATTCCGAAGCTAAAATTGGTAAACCAACAGGTATTGATATCAAAGAGCAAAAAATGACCTTACCATTGATCTACACATTAAATCATTGCTCTAAAAAAGAAAGAAAATGGTTGATCAATTCGGTTAAAAATCACAATAGAGATAAAAAAAGGGTAAAAGAAGTTATTGCCTTTGTAAAGCAAAATAATGGTATTGATTATACAGTAAAAAAGATGAAAGAATACCAGCAAAATGCTCTTCGAATTTTAGATGACTATCCCGAATCTCCTTATAAAGATTCTTTGATCACCATGGTAAATTACGTAATTGAAAGAGAAATCTAAATCTTTAGATTTAGTATTTTTACAAACTCTTTTCTCGGTATTTCTTCTGCACCTAAACTTGCCAAATGCTCATTATAAACCTGACAATCAATTAACTTATAATTTTCATTCTCACATTTTTGACTTAAGTAAATAAACGCAACTTTCGATGCGTTACTTACTTTACTAAACATGCTTTCACCGCAAAAAACATGTCCAAGGTCAATACCATATAAACCTCCTACCAACTCATCATTTTGCCAAACCTCCACCGATTTTGCTAAACTAGATTTATGCAATTTTAAATAAGCTTTTTGCATCTCATCGGTAATCCATGTTCCGG